>JBGSSZ010000629.1:0-1894 GCA_041736785.1 Limnoglobus sp. | reverse complement strand
ACACCTCGGTGCCTCCTGCGGCCGGATGACGGGCGGTAACCCCATCATGTCAGCTCACAGCAGTACACGGTTGTGCGCTTCACAATCTCCCCGCCGCCGCCACCAGGCCCCCGCGCTGCACTATCCCTCCGCCGCCAGCACCGCGATCCACCTTCGGCAAAGTGGCCCGGGCCATCCCGCGAAAATGGCCCGGTCTGATAGTGCTGCTGACATCGTAGTAGCCATTGTGCTTGTGCTTCACTTCAAACCCTGGCGGGCCCCAACCTCGAAATGCGACAATATCAAACTTCCGGAAGTTCAGCCACCAAGCTCGCCACCTGCAACTCACAATACAGGCGGCCAAGATTCATCGGCGACGGCGATCCAGTTGTCGATTGTGGCGATGAACGGACGACATCCGCCAGCACCGTCGCGACCAGCCGAGCGAAGACGAGGCGAACGGAAGCACCTGCACTGATCGTCTTTGGAACGGGTAATCAGACGAAACCGGAACCGGCTGTGGCTCGCCTGCAGATGCCGACTTCATCGACGAACTCTGGGCCATGGTCGGGGCATGATCTGCAACAAGTGGGGGTGGGGACACTGAAAAGAGAAAATGAGCGAAATTCAGTAATTTAATCGAAGCGCTTCGATAAACATCTGGCAACGGGTCTCAGAATCTCCGCGTTCGACGAGGTAGAGGCCACGGATGCGGGTCAACGCCTGGGAGGCGAGTGCGGCATCGCTTGTGAGCGCGGCGTGGACGTGCCGCCGCGCGTGAGCCCAACATCCCACTTCGACAATGTCGCCGGGCTTGTAAAGACCGTCGAAGACATTCGCCGCGTCGGCATGCAGATAGCCTTTGTAGGTCTTCAGGATCTCGGCCGGTCCGGCGCGGGCCTTGGTGGTGCGGTAGT
Organism: Limnoglobus sp.; assembly: GCA_041736785.1. GTDB lineage: Bacteria > Planctomycetota > Planctomycetia > Gemmatales > Gemmataceae > JBGSSZ01. The sequence continues at coordinate 998 of JBGSSZ010000629.1, read as the reverse complement.
CGTAGACGGTGAAGGGATGATCGCGGTCGCCGAGGTAGACCCAGAGCCGGCCGCTACGGGTCTGGCCCACATCCAGCACCGGCACGCGGGTCTCATCGCAGTGGATCACCCGCGACATCAAGACTCGATTCAACAGTTGTGTATAAATCGGAGTCAGGGCTTCCGCACAGGCGGCCATCCAGTCGCACATGGTCTTGCGGGAGAGAGCAATGCCCTGGCGGGCGTAGATCCCCTCCTGCCGGGCCAGCGGAATGTGAACCATATATTTGTCGACGATCACCTGCGCCAGCAATCCCGGTTCCGCGGAACACTTCGCGATGATGCAGGACGGCAGCGGTGCGGTGAGAATTAAGGGCGGCGTCGGAGCGGTCTCAATATCAACGGTGGCGGCTTTGGCCTTCAAACAACTCTGGCAACCATATTTGATCCGCACATGCCGCACCACGAACAGGTTCGCAGGGATGCTGTCGAGCTTCTCCGTGACTTCCTCGCCGATCTTCGTCCGCGTCACCCCGCAGCACGGACAGAGCTTCTCCGCGTCCGTCACGTCATGCACCACCGTCTCGCGTCGCAGGCCCTTCGGCAACGCGCGGCGGCCATGGCCCGTCTTCCGAGGTTTGGATTCCAAGGGCGTTTCGACGACCACCGGCTCCGGTTCGCTTGGTGTCTCGGCGTCGTTGATGCACGGCGTACCATCGAAGAGCGTGAGTTGATCGGGCCGGAACGCTTCGCTCTTCGGCCCGTACAGCCGCCGGAGCAGTTGATCGAGCTTGTGCTCCAGCGCCTCGCACCGGCCCTGGGACTTCTTGAGATGGTCGAGCAGATCGCGAATCAGACGGTGAGATGTTTCCAAATCGTCGGGCAAAGCGTCACTGTTGAAGGGTGCGTCCTGCATGGAGAATGAGACGCGCGAAACACGAGAAGGTTCCGCGCATCTCAAAATAACATGATACATTTTTTACGACGCCCGTCGGTAACGCTTCGAGCGTTCCACCTTG
>JBGSSZ010000618.1:0-3422 GCA_041736785.1 Limnoglobus sp. | reverse complement strand
CGCTGTCGACGCGGCCCTGCGAATCGGCGAGCGGGTGATCGTAGAGGTGCTGCAGCGTGAGGTCCGAGAGCAGCGTGCGAGCGGCTTCGCGGGTGATCTCATCGGTTGCTGCGAGGCCCGCGTTGCGGTCGCCGGCCTTGTCGTAGTCCGCCGCCCCGAGCAGCGATTTCAAGCCGCGAAACGCAATGTCCCGACCGAGGAAAGTGCCCTCATAGACGCGGTCCGGCTTCGGAGCCGGGACTGGAATCGCATCCAATGGAGTGAGCGTGTTCATGCGTGCAACCCGTAGAAGGAGACTGGCACCACATTGCCCTGCGGGCGGCCAATGTGGACAAACCGCGCGTCGCTGGTCGGGATCTCGTCGAGGACCAGCAGAGCCCGCGGCTTCGCACCCCACTGGGCAATGTAAGCGCCGAGCGTCTGTCCGACATTCCCCGGCACCATTACAATTAGCGGCCGCCCGGTGGGATAGCCGATGCGCGTCAGCGACTCCGCCAGGGCCGTGCCCAGTGCCCGCACCGCCGCGGCACCAGAGTCCGCCATGACAATCTGCACGCAACCGCCGTGCGGGGATGCATTCAGAAGTGCCAGCAGCGCGGACCAGTGCGGCTCGGGGAGCGCCGCCGCGATGGTGCCGAGAATGGGAATATCCCGCAGCGGCAGCAGGCCCGCGTCGGAGAGGTGCAGCGTGTTGCCGGAGATCAGCGTGCTGTGTCGCAGCAGGCCGAACGACGTGGCCCGACCGCCGCCATCGGGGATGAAATTGCGGAAATCGCTCGACCAGGGGGAACGCTTCAGCAGGTGCCGGGCGAAGTCGATGCCGAGATCACCGAACGCCGTGGTGCCGGGAAAACCGCGATCCGCAGCGGCAGCGTAGACCAGCTCACCCACGCCGCCGGAGAGCGTGACGATTGTCGGCGAGCCTTCGTGGACCATCGGCACTTGTTCGTGCAACTTCGCGATGGGGTCAGCGAGCATGTCGCCACGCACGGCCGCGATTAGCCACGTCAGGTAGCAATCGAGAATGCAATCGACCTCGCCTGGGGTCAGGACCTCGCCGCAGTCTTTGTGAATGCCGAGGTGCTCGAAGAGCTTTTGTGCGTACGGCGACAGCTTCGCAATGCGGTAGGTGCCGGGAGTGCATTGCACGTGCCGGGCACCGATGAAGAGGCAGCCGGTCGCGAGGACTTCTCCGTTCTGTCCGAGGGCGATGTTGGTGGTGCCGCCGCCGATGTCGAGGTTGAGGAAACGGGCGTCGGGGTGCATCCGGGAGAGCCGGGCCGTGCTGCCCATGAACGCCAGCCACGATTCCATCTGCGGATCGTCGGCCCGTGCTACGACTGCGTCGCCGATGCGATCGCGGATCATGGCGACGAGGTCCTCCGCATTGGCCGTCTGTGCCGTGAGCCCGGTCAGCAGTGCCCCACCGCCGAAGATGGGAGCGTCCCCGCACGCGGCCATCCAATCCGCCAGCAGTCCCGCGATCGCCGTGGTGTCGAGCCGATCGCCCCGCATCGGCGTCAACGCGATCTTCGAGCGATAGCACTCGCGAAGTGCGCTCAGTTCGGTGCGACCCGTGACGGCGTTGCGGATGAGCAAGGCGTTCGCAGCCACGGCACTCGACGTGGTCGTGCCGAAATCCAAGCCGATGAGCGTGACGGTCTGCACCGGCAGCCTCTGAGTTGTGTGGCCAAGTTGCGGTCGATGGGTTCATTCATATCAGCGTTCTTCGCTCATGCGAGGATAGCAGTCATCGGCTTCCCGAAGTCGATCTCCAGACGCTTGCGGCCGGGTAGTGCGAGCTTGCGGGGATCGAGGCCGAGCAGGTGCAGCACCGTGGCGTGGAGATCGGTCACATAGTGGCGGTCTTCGACGGCGTGGAAGCCGAGTTCGTCGGTGGCGCCGTGGACTGCACCGTTCTTGATGCCACCGCCGGCGAGCCAGATCGAGAAGCCGTAGGGGTGATGATCGCGACCCGCTGAGCCCTCGGCACCGGGCGTGCGGCCAAACTCGGAACCCCAGACCACGAGGGTTTCATCGAGCAGACCGCGCTGCTTGAGATCCTTGACAAGTGCCGCGATGGGCTGGTCGACCTGCTTGCAGAGCCGCGTGTGATTCTTGCGGATCTCGGCGTGCGAGTCCCAGGCACCGGCACCGCCATTGGAGCCATGGTAGACCTGCACGAAGCGGACCCCCCGCTCCGAGAGTCTGCGGGCCGCCAGGCACAACTGGGCGAAGTCTTTGGTCGCCGGTTGGTCCAAGCCGTAGAGTTCGCAGGTCGCCTGCGTCTCGTCGTCGATTTTCATGACCTCGGGAACGGCGGTCTGCATCTTGAAGGCGAGTTCGTACGACTTGATTTTCGCCGCGATGGCGGGATCGTCCGGCGCGGCCTCGGCGGCAAGACCGTTGAGCTTGCGGATGAGGTCGAACTGCTCGCGCTGCTGGCGGGCAGCCTGGTCCTTGCCCGGCAGGAAGGGCAGCGAGTGCTTCGGGTCGGTGAGCAGGGGCACGCCGCTGTATTCGGGTCCGAGGTAGTTGCCGCCGTGGCCGAACTGACCGCCGCAGCAATCCGCCAGCGGCTTGCCCAGCACCACATAGCTGGGGAAGTTGTCGTTCAGCGAGCCGAGGCCGTAGCGGATCCACGAACCGATCGTGGGGAACGGACCTTCGAGCGCATGGCGACCGGTGTGAAACTGCAACTGGGCCCCGTGGTCATTGTCGGTGGTCCACATCGATCGCACGATCGCGATGTCGTCCACGATGCCGCCGACGTGCGGCCACCAGTCGCTGACCGCCGTGCCGCTGTGGCCGTGCTTGCGGTGGCCCGTCTGCATCTTCATCAGCTTGGGGCGGACCTTGTGCTGACCGGGGATGAACTCGCGGAGGTTTTTCTTCAGGTGCGGTGAATCGAGCGCGGACTTGAACGGCGTCTCCTCCATCGTCTTGCCGTCGTATTTGTCGAGCATCGGCTTGGGGTCGAAGCCTTCGACGTGGCTGGTGCCGCCGATCATGAAGAGCCAGATCACGCGTTTGATTTTGGGCGGGAAGTGCGGTTGCCCGGTCGGTGGCAGCCACGCATCTTCGGCCCGCAGCACACCGTCACGCTGCAGCATCGCGCTGAGCGCGAGCCCCGCACAGCCCATCCCGGCGGAGAGGAACGACCGGCGATCGTGCATCATCGCGTACCCTCAGCGGATCGTGGTGAATTCGGCATGGTTGAAGAGAGCCTGCACCAGCGAGGCCCGCGACTGCCTGTCGAGAAACTCGACGCAGAGCCGCGATTCCTCAGCCGTGGGTGCGCGACTCAGCAGTTTCAGAAACACAGCGACGACGAACTGTTCGGGTTCCGTCGCGTGCAGGTCTTTGGCAATGACAGTCGCGGCGCGGGCGGAGAGCGGACTGTTCACGAGTGCCATCGCCTG
>JBGSSZ010000587.1:0-3865 GCA_041736785.1 Limnoglobus sp. | reverse complement strand
GATCCTCCGGGTATTGTGTCCCGCAGCCGCTCACACCACTGCGTCAACGCCACCAGCACGAAGGGGTCAGCGACTGCCAGAGACGTTATAGCCCGCGCAGCTGCAGCTGTCGAGAAAGGGGGATTCCCTCGGGACTTCCTTAAGCGTCCACAACAAGCTGTCGGACACGGCGTCGTTCTACTTCGGCCACCAGGGGTACGAGTACGTCGATCTCGGACGGGTGTGGCAGATCGCCTTGTTCAGCGGTCTGCTGCTGTGGTTCTTCCTGATGGTCCGGGCGCTGCTCCCGGCCCTGCGGAAGTCGGGCGAGCAGAAGCAACTCGTGGCGCTGCTGGCCGTGGCCAGCGCCGCCATCGCTCTCTTCTACGGGGCGGGCTTGACGTGGGGCCACCACACGCACCTGTCGATGGTGGAATACTGGCGGTGGTGGGTCGTCCACCTGTGGGTCGAGGGCTTCTTCGAGGTCTTCGCCACGACTGTCATCGCCTTCTTCTTCATGCGGCTGGGCCTCGTACGGCCCGGCGTGGCGGCGGCGGCGGCGCTCTTGTCGGCGACGATCTTCCTGTCGGGCGGCATCATCGGCACTTGCCACCACCTGTACTTCTCCGGCACGCCCACGGTCGCCCTGGCCTGGGGATCGGTGTTCAGCGCCCTGGAGGTCGTGCCGCTGGTCCTGTTGGGCTTCGATGCGATGGAAGACCTGCGGCGCTCCCGGCTGACACCGTGGGTCAAGCAGTACAAGTGGCCGATCTACTTCTTCGTGGCGGTCGCCTTCTGGAACATGATCGGGGCGGGGCTGTTCGGGTTCATGATCAACCCGCCCATCGCACTCTATTACATGCAGGGCCTCAACACGACGCCGCTGCACGGCCACGCCGCCCTGTTCGGCGTGTACGGGATGCTCGGCATCGGCCTGATGCTCGTCTGCCTGCGGGCCTTGATTCCTGGCCGGGAATGGAAGGACGGCTTGCTCAAATTCTCGTTCTGGTCGCTCAACGGCGGGCTGATGATGATGTGCGTCTTGAGCCTCTTGCCTGTGGGCCTGATGCAGACTTGGGCCTCCGTGGACCACGGCTACTGGTACGCCCGCAGTTCCGAGTTCATGCAGACGCCCACGATGCAGTGGCTCCGCTGGATGCGAGTGCCGGGCGACACGGTGTTCTTCCTGGGAGCCGTCGCCCTGGTTGTCTTCGTGGCCGGGTTGAAGACGGGCCACTCGTTCCGCAAGGCGGAATCGCCATGACCTCGTGCGACCTCGATACATCCGTCCCCGATTGGGTCATCGACCATCCCGAAACGCTGGCGGTGTTTCAGGAATCGGGCATCGACTACTCCTGCGGCGGCAAGTCGCTGGCGTATGCGTGCCGGGAGCGTGGCTTGGACCCCGAAATGGTCCTGGCGAAGCTGCTTCAGTGCCTTGAGAACGTGAAGTAATCCTGACAAGTAAGGTTCACTCAAGGAGACGTGAGATGGCAATTCCACATGCGCAGCCGGGCGAAGTTGTTGACGTTCGACCATTGGGGGCGGGGCTGGCGACGGCCAAGACCAGCACGCTGTTCAAGACGGAAAAGGTCGAAATCATTCGCCTTGTGATGGTCGCAGGCAAAGTGCTGGCCGAACACAAGGCCCCTGGCGAGATCACCATCCATTGCCTCGAAGGGAAGATCGCCTTCACCACACTCGGCCAGACGCACGAACTCACGGCGGGCCGACTTCTGTACCTCACGGCGGGAGAACCGCACTCGGTCCAGTGCCTCGAAGACGCATCCTTCTTGCTGACGATCCTGTTGGGGACGTGACCGGGATCGCTGGGGAAATTGACCGATGACTCATCCTGTATTGGCGTCGATCCAGGTCGGCTTGCCCTGTCAATTCGGTGAGGACGGGGCAGCGGACCCGATGGACCGGCCCTGGACCACGGGTTTTTACAAGCAATCCGTAGCTGGCCCGGTGCGACTCGGTGTCACGAATCTCGACGGCGACGGGCAAGCCGATCTCGTTCACCACGGCGGAACGGACAAGGCGGTGCTGGCCTATGCCGCCGATCATTACGATCTGTGGCGGCGAGAGTTGGACTTCCCGACCCTCCCGTTCGGGGCGTTTGGTGAAAACTTCACGGTTGAAGGAATGACGGAGGCCGACGTGTGTATCGGCGACATCTGGAAAGTTGGCGACGAAGCCACGGTGCAGGTGTCCCAGCCCCGCCAGCCGTGCTGGAAGCTGGCCCGACGTTGGCGGATCAAAACCTTGGCTTTGCAAGTTCAGGAGACAGGACGCACCGGCTGGTATTATCGAGTCTTGACTGAGGGCGTTGTCGCTGCCGGAATGCCGCTGGTTCTGGCCGAGCGTCCGCACCCGGCTTGGACCGTCTTGAGGGCCAATCGGATCATGCACGCCGACAAGGACGACCGGCAAGCGGCGGCGGAACTCGCTGCGGTTCCCACCTTAGCCGCAAGCTGGGAAACGACGCTGCTTCGCCGTGTCGAGCATAACGTCCATCCCGATCCCGCCAAACGCCTGATCGGGCAAAACCAATCCTGACGAACAGATCGTTTCCGTTAGCCTCACATTCTCTCTTCCAGAAACTCCTTCAGGGCGATTGCGCTATTGTGTTGCTCGTCGTGGGCGGCGTAGCCGAAGCCGAACAACACTGCCTTGATCTGGTCGCCTTGGAAGATTGTGCGGCTCAGGATTCCGTCCGCTGGCGGCTCGGCTTCTCTGGCAAGGTCGAGAATGTGGGTGTAGGTGGTCATGGTCGCACCCGCAGTAGCCTCAAGCTATTGAAGATCATCAGCGAGGATGCCCCCATATCTGCGGCGATTGCAGCCCAAAGCGAACCAACCCCAAAGAAGGTCAAAGCCACGAAAATCACCTTGAGCGAGAGCGAAAGAGCGATGTTCATCCGAATGATACCCAGCGCCCGTCGAGAGTGAGCTACCAGCCAAGGGATGCGGGTCAGGTCGTCCGACATGAGGGCGATGTCTGCCGTCTCCAATGCGGTATAACTCCCCGCTGCCCCCATTGCGTGTCCCGAAGGAGTTGACCGATGACCTCCGAAAAATCTGGAACCTGGAGTCGCCGCCTTTGGACGGCCGGAAAGGTCGCTCTGGTGCTGGCTCTGATCGGTGCGGCGGTCTACTGGTTCAAGTTCGCCCCGGTTGCGGTTGAACAACACCCGGTCGCGTCCGGCGAAGTTGTCGCCGAAGTGATGGGCACAGGCACGCTGGATGCCCACATCAAGGCCACCGTGAGCACCAAGATTCCCGGGCGCCTGGTGAAGGTACATGTGGACCAGGGGGACCAGGTCACAGCCGAGCAGATCGTGGGAAGGCTGGATGACCATGACCTGAAACACGAAGTCGAGATCGAAGAAGCCAACGTGACCGCCCGCAAGGTCGGCGTTGTGCGGTTGCAAGCCGACATCGTTCACGCCAAGGCAACCATGGAACTGGCGACGGCGAACGAAAGCCGGCAACGACGACTAATGGCAGCCAAGGCCGTCGCTCAGGATGAATATGACAGAACCGTGGAGGCTCTCGCCGTTGCTCGGGCCGGTCAATCCCGTGTCGAGGCGGCTCTGGCCGAGGGACGAAAGCAACTGTTGGCCACGGAAAAGGCCCTGGAGTTCCGCCTCGCCCGATTGGAGGATGCCGTCATCAAGGCCCCGTTCGCGGGGATCGTGATCCGCCGGGACCGCAACGCGGGTGACGTCGTGGTTCCAGGCAGTTCCATCCTGGCAATGGTTGCGACCGAGGAGCTGTGGGTTGGTGCCTGGGTGGACGAGACGCAAATGGCTCGGCTGCAACCGGGGCAGCCGGCTCGGGTCGTGTTCCGTTCCGAACCGGAACGCACCTACGCCGGCAAG
>JBGSSZ010000340.1:0-6333 GCA_041736785.1 Limnoglobus sp. | reverse complement strand
GGCAGGCCAACAAGCTCGACGACCTCGCCACAGCACTGACGGCGAAGCCGGTCGCGCTCGGCGAGGTCGAGGCGCTGGTGCGGCACCTGACGGATGCCCCATCACAGACCCCGCAGTCGCACTACCTGCTGGGCAGCGCGTACCTCACACTCGCGGGTGCCAGGACTGGCGATGCCTCCGACCTTTGGAAGCTGGCGGTCCAGCACTTCGAAGCCTGCGATGTCGTCGCACTGGCCCCAGATGAAGCAGCCAAGCTCGTGTTCCGCAGCGCGAAGGCGAAAGCCAGTGTAAATGCTGGCGATCCGGCACTGCTGATCGTCGCACTGATGAACCCGCCGCCTGGCGAGGACAAGATTGAGTGCCCACGGCTGATCGCCGAGTGCGCCTTGCGACTGCCGACGCCTGACCTCAAACGGGCCCGCGATGAACTCACCAGCTATCTCGGCAGCAATCATCCCAGCCCGATCGCGGTCGCGGATCGCTACAAGCTCAAGCTCGCCGACCTGAACCGCAGCCTGGGCGACACCGAGCGCTCACGTCAGTGGCTGCAGGACATTTCGCCGAACGCACCGAGCGATGTGCAGATGACCGCCAAGATCGCACTGGCTCAGTATGCGATGAAAGAGCACAACTGGGCCGAGGCCATCACGCTGCTGGAGGCGGCACTCGCGCTGCCGGGCCTGCCAACGAAGGACCAGGGCGTGATCCGCTACGCCCTGGGCGAAGCACTGACAAAGACGGGTCAGAGTTCGCAGGCCGTGCCGATGTTCGAGCAGGCCAGTCGTGAGCCCGGGATGCTCGGCGGTCAGGCCTCGCTGCGGCTCGCGGAACTTCATTCCGTCGACCCTGCAGGCAAAGGCCATCGCGGCGAGGCCATCGACTGGCTCGAACGGGCCGCTGCGTCAATCCCCGCAGAGTCCATCACCGACTACGAGCGGCAGTCAGTTCAGGAGATCATCAGGGCCTGTGCGAACGAGGCCGATTTCGCCAATGCCCTTCGCGGGGTGACGGTGCTGGAGAAAATGCACGATCCCAAATGGCGGGGCACAATCCGTGCGGAGGTGGAAGCCGCCTGGGGTGCCTCACTCCAAAAATCGGGCGATGCCGTAGAAGGCGCCAAGAGGTTGGCCTCCGCAGCCAAGGTCTACGAAGCTGGTGCGGCGTCCAGCATCACACCCAATGCCGAGCTTCGCAAGGCTCTCACACTCTATCGCAAGTCCGGCAGCAACACCGAGGCACTGCGACTCGTCAACGCCATGCTCACCCGCAAAGACCTCGATCCGGGCTCCGTCGCGGCTCTGAATCTGGAACGTGCTGAACTTCTGCCCACCAGCGACTTTCTCGGCATGAAAGCCTCGCTGGAGGCCGCGATGAGCCAGCCCGGGCCGCAATCCCTCGCGGCCAAACTGAAGCTCGCGATGATGTATGTCAATCGGGCTGCGGAGAGTGCGGACAAAGCGGAGTCGGTGCAGATGGGCGAGTTTGGCCGCTCACTGCTGCGGCAGGTGGCGGACAGTGCAAACGTCCCCGCCGAACTGCGGGCCACGCACGAGCAGGCGCTTTTTGAACTGGGCCGGCTCGGGCTCAAAGACGCGAAACTCGCCGACGCCGAGGCTCGGTTCAAGAAGCAGATCACGCTCTACCCGAGCGGTAGCTACGCCGGCTACGGGCGACTCTGGCTCGTCTGCTCGCTGCTGCAGCAGGCCCGCACCAGCGAGTCGAAGAAGCTACTGGAGGAGGCACTCGGCTATCTGGAACCGCTGACGCAATCGAAAGACACGTATCTCGCGACCTACGGGGAGATCTGGACCGCTAACACGCACCTGGAGCTTGGTAATGTGACCGAAGCCCTGACTCGCTCGAAGGGTTTGGTGGACAAGTACAAGGGCAAGCCGGAGGAGTTGGTCGCCGGGAAGCTACTGTTTTATTCGTATTTGAAGCTGCCCACGCCGGAGCCTGCGGAAGCCAGCCGAGCACTCGACCGCATGGAAGCCGCGTTCGCGGCGATGCCGAAAACGGCCTATCCGAATGACCCCGAATACAGCCACGAGCGATGGAAGACGCAGTTGCCCACGTTGCGCGAGGAGTTGCGGAAGTTCCAGCAGCCGTGACGACCAGTCCGCAGCGCAAGCAAGGCAGTCCGAAAATTCCTTGCTTGCGCTGCGGACTGGGTTTGCGAGCAAGGCAGTCGCATGAGTTCCTTGCTACTTCTTCATCAAGCTCGCCAGACCCAGCCGCACTTCCTTGTCGCTGGCTGACTTCACGATGGCGGCATTCGCCTTGGCGATCAAGTCCCGCTCGACCGATGGCTTCATCTTGTTCAGCATTTTGTGCGTCGTCTCACCGATGATCTTGGCCGCGTCGCCGCCGACGCCGAGCGTGTGTTGCACGCGCAGATCGGTGTAGAACAGTTCAGCTTTCGTGACCTTCAACTTGAAGACAATCTCCGGCAGCGTCGCTCCCGGCTTCAACTCCAGCCGCTGGCTGAGTTCGCAGTCGATGTGCACCGCGGCTTTGCAGGTGGCCCGCGTCTCGTCGGAGAGCACGCGCACACCGCGTGCCCAGATTTGCTGCTTCACATTCAAGCTCACCGACTCCGCCCGCAGTGCCGCCTGGAAGGTAAGCGGGCCGTTCTCCATGCTCTTGAGATTTGTCAGTTCGAGGTGCAGCTTAGTCGCCGGTTCGTTCACGCCAATGGTCAGGTGCGACCAATGTCCTTCGTTCTTCTTCTCAGTCCGAGGCGTCGCGACCCAGTTGAACACCCCACGGCGTTTGACATCGTAGCCGACGACAAACTCCTTCTGGTGATCCCAATTGTGCTTGGTGCTCACCGCCGGGCTGGGAAGTTTCTGCACGATGACCTGCTGCAGGATTTTGGCAACGACGTCCGTCTGCGCGGGCTCCGACGCCGACGCGACCGAGCCTGCGATGAAAGCACACGTCAGGAGGATCACTTTCATAGATTGTGTTCCGCCGAGGGTGGTATCTATTTCTTCGTCGCCGGGAGATACTGCTTTGCGAATGCGGCGATGGCGTCGGCGGTTTTCATGCCGGTGTCTTCGAGCCGCAGCCGCTGGCGCAGGTTGGTGCCGAATTCGAGTTGGATGGCGTCGATGCCGCTGCCGTCGGAGCTTCCATACGTCTGCACGATGTAGCCGCCGTTGAACTGCCGGCTCTCGGCGTCCGTGCTGCCAACCGCGGGGTGGACTTTGATCCGGCTGCGGTCGAGATGGCCGATGATGCTGTTCGGCCCGGTGAGGGCGGCGTCGCCGTGGCGGTCGAGCAGGTGCTTGACGCTCGAACCGTTGGCGGTGCCGCGGAAGATCGTGTTCACCTCCGCGCCCTGACCGTGGATGTCGACCACGAGCCCGGCACCCCACTCCTTGGCGATTGCCGCGAGGGCTTTCTCCAGCGAGCGGTGATACTGCTCATACACCGGCTTGGCCGCATCGGATTCATAGGCGTTCACCGCGGCTCGATTCGCGTCGGCGTGCTTCCGCTGAAACTTCGCAATCACCACATACGGCCGGGCTCCGAGCTTCTTTTCAAGATGCTTCGCGATCACCTCGGCAAGCTGATCGGTGTTGGTGTCGAGCACCGTCGTGAACTTGTCGACGCCGATGCCGCGACGCTCACGGGCATTTGGGATCGGCGTGCGGCCCCCGTGCGGAGCGGAGAGCAGGATCGGCAGGTTGCCATCGCGGACAATCATCAAGTCCTCGGATTTCGGCTGGGCCGCGAGTGGCAGGTTGAGCAGCAGAATGCAGACGATCGCTTTCAACTCCAGCCTCCGTCGCTCAGTGCGTTCACGCGGTCTTCAGCAGCAGATCGTTGATCCGCTTGGCGAAGCCGGCGGCGTCCTCGACTTTCGAGCCTTCCGCGACCACCGCCTGATCATAGAGCAATCTCGCGAAGGTCTCAATGCGAGCATCCTCCGGCGTGGCCGCGTGCAGAGTGCGGAGTGCCTCGACTACACCGTGCTGTGGGTTGATCTCGAGCACGCGCTTCTGCGGCACGACCTGCTCGCCGAACTTCCGCATCAGCCGCTCCATATGAGCGGTCATGCCCCCCGCGTCGGCCACCAGGCACGCGGCACTCTCCGTCAGTCGCGATGTCAATTTTACATCGGCTACATTGTCCGCGAGCTTGACCTTGAGTGCTGCGAGCAGATTCGCAAACTGATCCTGCACATCCTGTGCGATCTCGCTTGTGATCTGCTCCGTGCGGGCGGCATCCTCAAAGCGCTTCTCCTTATACTCGCCATACTGCGGAATCACGAACTCATCGATCGGATCGGTCATCATTAGCACATCGCGACCGCTGGCCTTGAACGACTCCAGGTAGGGCGAATTGCGCAACTGAGCCGCACTTTCACCGGCGAGATAGACAATCGACTTCGCCTCCTCCGGCATCTTCGCCACATACTCCGCGAAGGTCACCGTCTTGCCCGGCTCGGTCTGCATCGACTCATACTGCAGCAGATCGGCAATCTTGTCGCGGTTTTCCCAGTCGCGGGCCAGACCCTCCTTCAGGATCGGCCCGAGGGCGCTGTAGAAACGCTCGTAGCACTCCGGCTTGGTGTTCCGCAGGCCCTCCAGCCCGCTGAGCACATTCCGCACGACGTTTTTGCGGATGATCTCCAGGTGCGGGTTCTGTTGCAGCAGTTCGCGGCTCACGTTCAGCGGCAGGTCGCTGGAGTCGATCACGCCCACCACAAACCGCAGATGCGGCGGCAGCAGGGCTTCGCACTTCTCCATGATCAGCACCCGCTGCACGTAGAGCTTGAGCCCGCCGCTGCGGTCGTCGAAGTCGAACATGTGCGGCCGGTGAGCCGGGATGAACAGCAACGCCCGGAACTCGGTCTTGCCCTCCGCCGTGAAGTGCAGCACCTTGGCCGGCGGTTCGGTGTCGTGCGAAAGCTGCTTGTAAAACTCGGTGTACTCGTCGTCGGAGATTTCGTTCTTCGCCCGCAGCCAGATCGCCTTGCGGAGGTTGACGATCTCTTCGCTCGTGGTCGTCTCGCCATCTTTCTCGGTCGTGGACACGAGCACCACGGGATGCTCGACGTAGTCGGAGAACTTCTTCACCAGCGAGCGGAGCTTCCAGGGATCGAGAAACTCCTTGGCATCGTCCTTCAGCGTGAGAATGACATCAGTGCCGCGTTTGTCTTTGGGCAGGGCTTCAATGGCATACTGCCCTTGTCCGTCGCTGATCCATTGTGTGCCGTCGCCCCCGGCGGGTCGCGTGTGTACGGTCACGCTATCGGCGACCATGAACGCGGAGTAGAAGCCGACGCCGAACTGCCCGATCAGCCCTGGAGTGCTGGCGTCCTTGGCACTCACCGCATCCAGGAAGGCCCGCGTGCCGCTCTTGGCCACGGTCCCGAGGTGATCGATGACCTCGTCGCGGCTCATGCCGATCCCGTTGTCGCGGATGGTGAGTGTGCCGACGGTTTTGTCCGGGATCAGCGTGATCTGCCAGTCGCTGTCCCCTTCGAGCCGGTCGGCATGCGTCAGCGAATCGTAACGGACTTTGTTGATCGCATCGGCCGCGTTGCTGATGAGTTCGCGCAGGAAGATCTCGCGGTCGGAATAGAGCGAATGCGTGATCAGATGCAGAAGCTGCTTCAACTCCGCCTTGAATTCCAAAGTCTCGGCCATTGCAAGAGGCTCCACAGGATGGGGGAAAATAGTCTTATGGGCTTGCGCTCATGAGACAAACTGGACCGTGAAGACAGTAGTCGCGTCGCGGCGTGACCAGGTGAGCGTGGCACCATGCGACTCCGCGACCTGCCGGGCGACCATGAGGCCGAGTCCGATGCCGCCAGGCTTGCCGCTGACGAAAGGTTCGAACAGTTTCGCATCCGCAGCCGGGCCCGGTCCGCTGTCGATCACTTCAATCTGCGTCGGCGTCAGCACTACGCGCACCGTGCCGCCGGCTCCCGCGGCTTCGATGGCGTTGGTCAACAAATTCTCCAGCAGATGCTCGAACTGCTCTGCATCAAGCGGCCGGAGCATCGCCTCGGCTGGAGGGTTCCAGTCGATGCTCACGCCACTGTGCCGGGCCTGCGGTGCGATGAGAGCGACGGCGTGATCGATCACATCCCGAAGATCAGCTTTCACTTTCTCGCGTTCCTCGGGCCGGCCCAGTTCGAGAAACTGCCGCAGAATCGATTCCATGCGTGCGAGTTGACGATCGGCGACTTCGAGCGACTCACAGTGCGGAGCCAGTTGCACCGCGAGCTTGGCACCAGTCGCGGCATTGCGAAGCTGATGGGCCAGGCCGCCGCTGACCTGACTCAGCACGCGGAGCCGTTCGTTCTGCCTGAGCACG
>JBGSSZ010000502.1:0-12234 GCA_041736785.1 Limnoglobus sp. | reverse complement strand
AGAAGATGGCGGTCATGGAGCACCGCATCCGCAACCGCCAGGCACTCTGGCACCCGCTGGACGCCACCTATGCCGGCGATCCGCGGCCGCTCGAATGGCTGAAGCGGGCCCGTATCGCCAGTTGAGTCACCGCTCCGGCCGCAGCCTCCCAGGATGTGGGGACCCTGCGAGCGCTGCCCGGGCGGACTGCCGCGGAGGGGACAGGAAGCGACCCCTTCGCGGCTCGGTTTTGCAGATTGTGCCGATTCTCACACCCATTCATTCGTCGTCGTCACCTCTGGCCGTGCAAGCGGCGCGCAACGTACCGCTTACTCCACCCGAGTGTCCATTGGCTTCGCAGAGTTTCTGCTCCCGCGGCACGCCGCGAACGGGTTCGTAGCGCAATGTAGATGAACATTGGAAGTTGCGCAGGCCCGGAAGGAGACGATCATGCTCGTCCTGAGTCGAAAACTCGGCGAAAAGATCTTTATCGGTGACAACATCTGCATCACGGTGGTAGACATCGATCGCGGCAAGATCCGCCTCGGGATCGAAGCTCCGCGCGATGTGGCTATCTACCGCCAGGAGTTGCTCCCCGCCGGCAGTGTGCCGGGCAGTACCCCAGCGAAGCCCGCTGTCGCCGCCACTTAACTGACTGTTTTGTCAAATCACAATTTCGCGACCGTCCGCACCAGCGGCCGGTCGTTCGGCGTTGGCGGCCGGCCTCCATCCGCGATAGAATGACGGCAGGAGCAATGGTCATGGTCGCAACCGATAAAACTTGGATCCAGAAGACCCCCGGCGTGGTCGGAGGCGATGCCCGCGTTCGCAACACGCGGATCGCCGTGTGGATCATCGTTGAAATGCACGACGACGGGATGACCGATGAGGAAATTTTGAACTGCTATCCGAGTTTGAGGCCCGCTGACCTTGCCGCGTGCTGGAACTACTCGGCAGCGAACCGGGACGAGATCGAGATTGCCATTCGCGAAAATGAATGCGCGTAGTGAGCGGCCATGAGCGTCCAGTTTTATGCCGACACGACCCGGATTTCGACTCGATGGCCGCTCGCATTCACATGCTGGTGAGCCAGCATGCCTCCCTGGTCGGTATGCTGATTCGCGTCGTTCGGCCGAATTGCTGATGCCGATTGCCATTTCGCCTTTTCGCGGCAGCTAGTAAACTCTCACCATGTTCCGCATTGGTTCCGGGCACGACACGCACCGTCTCGCGACAGGGCGACCGCTGATCCTCGGCGGCGTCACCGTTCCGCACGCCCTCGGGCTCGACGGTCACTCCGACGCGGATGTCGTTCTGCACGCCGTCACCGACGCCATCCTCGGCGCACTCGCTATCGGCGACATCGGCGACCACTTCCCCGACACCGATGCGAAACACCGCGACGCCGACAGCAGCACCTTCCTTGTTGCCGCGATGGCCATGATGAAGGAACGCGGCTACACGATCGGCAATGTCGATGTCACGATCTTCGCTCAGGCTCCGAAGCTCGGCCCGGTGAAGGCCACGATCCGTGACAACCTCGCCCGACTGCTGGAAGCGGAGTGCGTGAATGTGAAAGCAAAAACGGGCGAACGCGTCGGACACATCGGTCGCGGCGAAGCGATCGGCTGCCATGCCACGGTCTTGATTCATAACATTTGAAAGGATTTCAATGCCTCTGCAAGTCTACAGTACGCTGGCCCGGAAAAAGGAGCCGTTCCACAAAGCGCCCGGCGACACTGTCACCATGTATGTCTGCGGCCCGACTGTTTATAAACCCAGCCACATCGGTCACATGGTCGGCCCGGTGATCTTCGACACGGTAAAGCGCTATCTCACCTACCTCGGCTATAAGGTTACATGGATCGTCAATATCACCGATGTTGATGACAAGTTGATCGTGCGCGCGGCTGAGTTGAAGACGACGGTCCCCGAACTCGCGACAAGAATGACTGCGGACTATTATGATTGTCTGAAGAAATTGAATGTCACCGGCATCGATCAATTTCCCAAAGCGACGGAACATATTCCACAGATGATCGAGATGATCGACCAGCTGATTCAGAAGGATCATGCCTATGCGGCGGCGGGGGATGTCTACTTCGACGTGAGCAAAGACAGTGACTATGGCAAACTGTGCAACCGCGATCCCGAGCAGATGGAGGTCGGTTCGCGCATTGAAGTCAGCGACCGCAAACGCAATCCCGGCGACTTCGCACTGTGGAAAGGCGCCAAGCCCAACGAACCATTGGAAGTGCAGTTCGACAGCCCCTGGGGCAAAGGTCGCCCGGGTTGGCACATCGAGTGCAGTGCCATGAGCAAAGCCCTGCTCGGCGACACGCTCGACATCCACGGCGGCGGCCTCGATCTCAAGTTTCCCCATCACGAAAACGAACTCGCTCAGAGCGAGAGTGCAATCGGCAAAGAGTTTGCCAGGGTCTGGATGCACAACGGACTGCTTCGCCTGCGGACTCCGGACGGTCGTGAAGATAAAATGGCTGGCTCACTGGGGAACGTGCTGAATGTTGCTGATGCTCTGGAGCATCTCTCCGGTGAAGTCTTGAGATTCTTCACACTGAACACGCACTATCGCTCGCCGATCGATTTGGGAACCTGGGATCCGAAGCAGGAAGCGATCCCCTCGGCGATTGAGCAATCCCGCAAAACCTACGACACATTCATTCGATTTGCCGAACGCTTCGAGCGCATCACGGGCGACGATTTCTATGCGATGAACAGTTCGACTGCTGCGGGTGAAACGCACTGGAGCGAGTATCAGACCCGATTCTGTGAATATATGAACGACGACTTCAACACCGGCGGCGCGATCGGTGTGTTGTTTGAATTCATCACGGCATTGAACAAATATGCGGATGAGAAAAAGCTGGAAGAGTCCAAAGCGAAAGACGCAGATTTTTACAGTGGCGCAATGGTGCTGCATCGGCTGGGCACATTACTGGGTTTGTTCTTCGACAAACCGCAAGCTGCCCGTCTTGGCAATGATGACACGCTGGTCGCCGGGTTGATGCAGTTGCTGATCGATCTCCGCAACAATCTTCGTGCCGAGGCCAAAGGCATCGAAGACAAAGGCAACCCTGTGAAGAAAGCCCTCTTCGCGCAGACCGACATCATTCGCACGCGGCTGGCGGAGCTCGGCGTCAGCCTCGAAGACCGTGCCGGCGGAACCACTTGGCGAGCCGGGACGTAACAACCCTGCTTGCTTCAAACTGGAAACTACGAACTACATACTGCAATTACGGCCCTTGAGGCAAATAACGGTTGGTCGCTTGCAATTTGCAGTTTGAAGACAAGCAATTGCAGAGTTATAATCTTTATCATCACTCTGGATCACGACTATGTCGCGCGGAAACCTTGCCTGGCTGCTGATTGTGCCGGCACTGCTCATGGCCGGGCTGATTTTCTCCTACAGCGCCCCGCCGCCCGAGGCGGACTATCAGAATGTCCGCACGCTCGTCGATGTCCTCGCGGAAGTCGATCGGAACTTTTACAAGAACCTCACACCCGCGGAGAAGCAGAAGCTCGTCGAAAATATGATCAACGGCGGTCTGCGAACCATCGACGATCATGCACAATATTTCAACGAAGACGCACTGAACCGATTCGAAGATGAAAACTCCGGTCAGTTCGGCGGCGTCGGCATCATCATGGCCATCGATCCGAGCGACCCGTACCTGACAATCAGCACCGCGATGCCCGGTACGCCGGCGTATGAGGCTGGCATCTGCCCCGGCGACATCATTCTCAAAGTCGACGGCAAGAGCACACAGAATCTCAACTTCGACGAAGCCCGTAAGCTCATCGCCGGGCCGCCGGGCACGCAGGTCGTGCTGACCATCCGCCGCGGTGACAAGGAACCGCAGAACATCACGCTCATCCGCGCCAAAATCGAGCAGCATGCGGTGTATGGCTATGAGCGGGATCCCAAAGACCCGGGCAAGTGGGATTACTTCGCCGATCCGAAAAACAAAATCGCGATGATCCGCCTGGAGCGTTTCAATGAAAAGACGACCGAGGAATTGAAATCTGCCCTCGAGACCGCCAAGGCGGAGGGGATGAAAGCACTCATCCTCGATCTTCGCGGCAATCCCGGCGGGCTGCTCAGCGAGGCGTGCAAGGTCAGCGATCTTTTCCTGGCTGGCGGTGGCATCGTCTCGACCAAAAATCGCGACGGCAAGGGCCGGAGTGAAACTGCCAAAGACGACAAAAGCTGGCTCGAGAACGCGGCAGAACTGCCGATGGTCGTGCTGATCGACCGCATGAGCGCCAGCGCCAGCGAAATTGTCGCGGCTGCGCTGCAGGACAACGGGCGGGCCGTGCTCATGGGCGAACGCAGCTATGGGAAGGGCTCGGTGCAGAAAGTGTTTCACCTGCCGCCGGACGAGAAGCGGGCCGTGAAGCTGACTGCGGAGACCTGGTGGACTCCCGGCGGCCGCAACATT
Organism: Limnoglobus sp.; assembly: GCA_041736785.1. Classification (GTDB taxonomy): domain Bacteria; phylum Planctomycetota; class Planctomycetia; order Gemmatales; family Gemmataceae; genus JBGSSZ01. Next base: position 7,795 of record JBGSSZ010000502.1, on the reverse strand, counting down.
CACAAAGCCCGCGACGCCAAGGAGAGCGATCAATGGGGCGTGCTGCCGAGCGAGGGCTACGCCATGAAGCTGAGCATCGACGACCTGCGGAAGATGGCCCTGCTGCGGCGCAGGATCGATGTGATTCCCGGCAAGAACGGCGACCCGATCGCGGTCAAGAAAGACGAGGAGCTTCCTGCTGACTATCGCGATCCAGTGATCGAAAAGGCGCTCGAGTACCTGCGGAAGAAGCTGGCCTGAGCCCGATTCATATACTGAGCCCGACACAAACCGGGAACGCATCATGAAGGGCAACGACCAGATTCTCGACGGGCTCAATCGCGCACTTACCATCGAGCTGACCGCGATCAATCAGTATTTCTGCCAGTCGAAGATGTGCAAGAACTGGGGGCTGATGAAGCTGGCGAAGAAGCACTGGGAAGAGTCGATGGGTGAGATGAAGCACGCCGACCGGCTGATCGACCGCATCCTGTTTCTGGAGGGGACGCCCGAGATCGCCCGCTACGATGTGATCCGCGTCGGAAGCACTGTCAAAGAGCAATTCGAAAACGATCTCGCGCTCGAAGGCGGCGGCGTGACCGCCTACAACGCGCTCGCCAATCTGGCCCTGCAAATGAAAGACGGCGGCACGCACAAGCTCGCCCAGGAAATCCTCGTCGAAAGCGAAGAGCACGTCGACTGGCTCGAAACGCAACTCTCGCTGATCCAACTGGTCGGTCTCGAAAAGTATCTCACCGAACACATGCTGGGCGACGAAGAAGGGCACTGAGTTCAGCCGTAGCGCAGGGCTTCGATGGGTGCGATTTTCGCTGCGCGGTGGGCGGGATAGAGTGCCGCCAGCGTCGTCACCAGTGTGGCGAAGAGCGGCGTGGCCAGCGTCAGCCAGATCGGAAACGTGTAGATGCTCTCGGTCATCATGGTGCGGCCCTTCATCACGGTCTGCACCTGCGACTTGACAAATTCATCGGCTGGGCCCGCGATCAGCCTGGCGAGGATCAGCCCCAGCACGCCGCCGGCAAAACCGATGATGGTGCCCTCGACGAGGAAGAGCCTGCGAACCTGAGACCGGGTGGCGCCGACGGCTTTGAGGATGCCGATCTCGCGCGTGCGCTCGACGACGCTCGTCACGAGTGTATTGGTGATGCCGAGTGCCGCGACCATCAGTGCGACGAGCGAGAAGACATTGAGCCCGGCCGCGATGATGGTGACTTCGTGCTTGGCCGCGGTGAACCACTCCGCGGCGGAATCGGTCTCGAAGCCTTTCGCCTCGATGCTGTCGACGATCGTTTTGAGTTCACCGCCGGGCCGGACCTTCACCTCGGCGAAGGGGTAGTGCCCGTCTTTGTATTCGGGCATCTGGCGGAAAATGGCTTCGCTGGCCGGTCCGCCGGTGTGCAGCGTCGTCCATTGATAGCGAAACGATCCGCGCTTCTTGTCGTCGCTGGGCACGGGAGCCCGCACGATGCCGACGATCACAAAGGTTCCACTCACCGGTTTGTGCTCCGGCTTGGTTTCCGCCTGGGAGCGGGCGATCAGTGCTGCAAGTGTCTGCTTCTCGACGTCGGTGATCTGCAGCTTGGCGAGCATGTCCGCCAGGGTTTCGCGGCGATAGCCAAACTGCACGTCGATGGTGGTCCCGATGGCCGCCTGCATCTGGGCTTCGTTGCGGACACCGAGTTCGTAGAGCAGCATCTCCGACACCACGCACTCGGCGTCGGTCATGTTCGGTGCTCGACCCGCGATGATGCGCTCGCGCAACTGTGGCTGATCGCAGCGGCCCGACACGACGTTGACAAACGCTTCCTTGCCGCGCCAGTAGCTCTGCCCCTGTTCAAATCGCGCCGTCACCACCTCGTCCACATCGGGCATCGCGGCAATTGCTGCGATGGTGTCATCGGTGAGCTTGGCCAGTGGCTGGGTCGTGTGATCGCGCTGGTAGCGTTCGACGAGTTGCCTGCGGATGCGATGCATTCGGGCCGCGTCGAACTCGCCTTCGACTTTCACCTTGTCCGCAGGGATGTCGCTCTCCGGGATCGGTGGTGGGAAGTGGCCCGTATGCACCTGGACTTCCCAGAATCCGGGCCGCTCGCGGAACTCGCGGTTGATGAGTGCGCGGAGACCGACGCCGAGGGAGACGCTGGACGCCAGCGAGCAGGCACCGACCGCCACGCCGAGTGTGGTGAGCAGAGTGCGGGCGCGCTGCCGACGCAGGCTGCGAAGTGCGAGGCGGATCAGTTCGACGGGCTGCATGAGTTGATGATAGCGACGCTTGTTTCTTTGCCGTCGGCCCGCGACAATGAAAGCATCTCCCGGAGCCTGCGATGCGTACCCTGTTGCTGCTTGCCTGTGCGAGCGTGGTTCATGCGGCCGAACGGCCGAACATCGTCTTCATCTTCAGCGACGATCACGCGTTTCAGGCGATCAGCGCCTACGGCGATCCGCGCAAGCTCATCGACACGCCGAACATCGACCGCATCGCAAAAGAAGGCATGCGCTTCAATCGCTGCGTGGTACCGAATTCGATCTGTGGGCCGAGCCGGGCCACCGTGCTGACGGGGAAGTACAGCCATAAAAACGGCTTCTATAACAACACGAATAATAAATTCGACGGGTCGCAGCAGACGGTCGCGAAACTCATGCAGGCTGCGGGCTACAGCACCGCTGTCATTGGCAAATGGCACCTCGTCAGCGATCCCACCGGCTTCGATCACTGGCAGATTCTCCCCGGTCAGGGCCTCTACTACAACCCTCCCATGATCAAGCACGGCGTGCGTGAAAAACTGACCGGCTACGTCACCGATCTCATCACCGACAATTCCATCGGTTGGCTCGACGCTCGCGACAAAACCAAGCCTTTCATGCTGATGATGCAGCACAAAGCCCCGCACCGGGCCTGGGAGCCGGCATTGCGGCACCTCGGTCACGACCACGATCGCAAATATCTCGAGCCGGCGACGCTCTTCGACAACTATGAAGGCCGCGGCAAAGCTGAAAAAGACCAGGATATGACAATCGAAAAAACCATGACAAAGGGGGACTTGAAGCTGGTGGCTCCGCGAAACCTCAACGCCGAGCAGAAGAAAATCTGGGACGCATACTATGAGCCGCGGAACAAGGTTTTCGAAGACGCGAAATTGACAGGCAAGGATCTGGTGCGATGGAAGTATCAGCGCTATCTGCACGACTATCTCGGCTGCATCAAGTCCGTGGATGAAAGCGTCGGTCGCCTGCTGAAATATCTCGACGACAATGACTTGACCAAGAACACCATCGTGATCTATTCCGCGGATCAGGGTTTCTACCTCGGCGAGCATGGCTGGTTTGACAAGCGCTGGATCTTCGAGGAATCGCTGCGGGCTCCGCTCGTCATCCGCGGACCGGGCATCAAGACCGGCGTGAACAGCGACCTCGTCAGCAATCTCGATTTTGCCGAAACCATGCTGGATGCGGCAGGGTTAAAGGTCCCCGAAGATATGCAGGGCCGAAGCCTCATGCCAATCCTCCGCGGCGAAACCCCGAGCGACTGGCGGAAGAGCTTCTATTATCACTATTATGAATTTCCGGGCTCGCACAGCGTCGCCAGGCATTACGGCGTCGTCACTGACCGCTATAAGCTCGTGAAGTTCTATGGCCCCGGCGTGGATTATTGGGAAATGTTCGATCTCAAGACCGACCCGCAGGAAATGAAGAGCGTTTATGATGATCCGGCCTACGCGTCACGGCGACACGACTTGGAAGCGGAACTGAGCCGCCTGCGCACCGAACTGCAGGTGACCGATCAGGACCCGCCGGACAGCGCGATTCCCAGGAAAAAATAATCGATGCATCTGCCCCCTCCACCGTCTCCGACGCTGCGGTCGTTGCCGCTGCCTGCCAAGCTGGTCGTGTGCGTCTTTCTGCTCACGGTCGGCTTGGGATATTTCTCCGCACTCGTGCAAATGCATTTGCAGCATTCGAGTCGTGAGGGGGAGCCGCTGCCGACGTCGGATGATGTAATTGCGGTCTTCGCTGGCGTTAAGAAATTCGATCCCAATGCCCCGGCTCCGGTGAGCAAACTCGAAACGCTGGTGATGGGCCCCATCGATCCCAAGCTCGCACCCTGGAACGGCAGCGGCAGCATGGGTGCCGCGTTTTTCGAGCGCGACGGTGCCGACTACCGCGGCATCATCAAGGATGACCCCGACGCGAAAACCAAACTCGACGAGGAACGCAACGGCGAACGCGCCAGCATCCAGCATTGGATCCACCTCGACGATGCTGCCCGCAAAGCGGCATATGAAAGCGATCGCCTCGATTATAAGCCCAAGGTTGTATCAGAGTATTTTGTCGATGACGGCAAAGTGAAAGTGAAATCCATTCTGACCGAGCGCTGTGCCCGCTGCCATGCAAAGGGTGAAGCCCAGGAAGCGTTCCCGCTCCAGACTTACGAACAAATATTCAAATACATGGATGTTCCGCGTGCGACTCCCGATGCGAATGGCTGGATCCCGAGTGGTCGCCAGACGAGCTTGGAAAAGCTCACCCAGAGCACGCACGCGCACCTGCTCAGCTTTGCCATGTTGTTCGGGCTGACCGGTTTTCTGTTCGCGTTCACCGGGTTCCCGAAGATCATTCGCATCATCATCGCGCCGCTCGTGCTGATCGCTCAGGTTGCGGATATCAGTTGCTGGTGGCTGGCGCGAGTTCCCGAATATGGTCCGGGCTTCGCCGGCACGATTCTCGTCACCGGCGGCCTTGTCGGCATGGGGCTCACGATTCAGATCCTCGGCTGTCTCTTTGATATGTTCAGCCGCCGCGGCCGACTGGTGCTCGTGCTACTGCTCGCGTGCGGTGTCGCGGGCTTTGTCGTGCTCTATCTGGAAGCCCTGGAACCGGCGCTGACCGCTCAGAAAGTCGCCAAGCCCTGATCACGGTTTTCGCTTCTCGAAGATGATCACATTCTGCCACGGTAGCGTGTCGATCGTCTTCGCGTGTTTCAATTCCTTGAACGCCTCCATCTCTTTCACGACCTGTTTTTCATACATGGTGTGCAGGGGTTTGATCGGCACCTTCACGTCGTCGGCTTTGAATTCCACCAGCACGAGCCTACCGCCGGGCTTCAATGACTGCATCATCTGCTGCGTCATCTCATACGGATGTGAAAACTCGTGATAGACATCGACGAGGATGATGAGATCGACTTTCGCCTTCGGCAGTTTGGGATCCTGCTCTGTCCCTAAAATTGTTTTGATATTACTCACAGATTGCTTTTTGGCTTTGGCATTGATGAGGTCGAGCATTTCCTGCTGAATGTCCACAGCCAGCACCTGACCTTTGTCGCCGACGAGCGAGGCCATGCGGAACGCATGATAACCGCTACCGGCTCCGACGTCGGCGACAGTCTGACCGGGTTTGATGTCGAGGAGCTTGAGCAGCTTCCTGGGATTCTCCTCCTTCTCGCGTTCGGGGCGCTCGAGCCAGCCCGCGGCTTCGTGCCCCATGACGAGCGCGATTTCGCGGCCCATGTAGAACTTGCCCGTACCGTCGGGATCGTGGTCCTTGCGGGTCTCGTAGCGCGGTGGCTCGGCCAACGCCAACCCCGAACAAATCAGCACGATGACTGCACTTCGCATGTTCGCCTCCGCTGTTTCTGGAAAAAGCCGCCAACTCAGTTTGACAACTAGTGGACAAGGGCTTACTTATTAAGTGTTCAAAAAGCCACTTACAGGAACCGGGCCGTGAAAGTCGTCCTCGACTATCGCCAACATTCCGAGAACTTCCCCGGCAGCGATCTGACGGGCGAAGCCTGGGAGTTTGCGGAGGCGATGGCCCGCTTTCAGAAGGCGACGGGCCGCCGCTTTCCGACCTGGAGCGAAATCCTCGCGGTCGCGAAATCGCTCGGATATCAGCGGCTTGAACCGCCGCACCAGGAGATTCAGCCATGAACGTCTGGCAGACGCTGCAACAGATGGCCAAAGCCCTGCGACCGAAGCCGGCTCCGGTGGCGGCACCGCGGATGGCGTCGCTCTTCGCTTCACCATACACGCCGAGCGCGGGATGGTGGAGGGACGATGCGACCGAACAGCTCCGCAATTATCAGTCGTGGGTCTACGCCGCGGTGAATGCCATCGGTCAGGAAGTGGCCAAGCAGCGGCCGTTTCTGGCGATGAGCACCGGGCAGGCGGACCACGATCAGATCCCGCTCGCGCACACGCATCCGCTCTGCCGACTGCTGGACAACCCCAATCCCTGGCTGACGGCGTGGGAGCTCTGGTATCTCACGGTGGTCTATCTCGAGCTCACGGGCAACACGTTCTGGTATGTGGCGAACTACACCGCGAGTGGCGAGCCGGGCGAAATCTGGGTGGTGCCCACGCCATGGGTGAAGGTAATCCCCGATGCCGACACGTTTGTGCGCGGCTATGAAGTGACGCCGCCGGGGGGAAAAGCCGAGCTTTTCACACCGCAGGAGATCGTGCATCTCAAGTATCCGAATCCGCTCGATCCGCATTATGGCCTCTCGCCGCTGCAGGCGAACGCACTGACCATCGACGCGAACACGGAGTTGCTCCGCAGCCGCTATCACACGTTCCTGGCGGGACCGCGGCCGGGGGTGGTGCTGCAGACGCCGCAGACGTTGAGCGAGCCGACGCTGAAGCGGCTGGAGGAGAAACTGATGTCGAAGTTTGGCGGGCGGGAGAACTGGCAGCGACCGCTGGTGCTGGAGCAGGGTTTGAGTGCGTCACCGTGGACGCTGACGCCGGCGGAGATGGATTTTCTGAATTCGAGCCGGATGACGCGTGATGAGATTTTTGCCTTGTTTCGCGTGCCGCCGCCGGTAGCGGGGGTGATTGAGCATGTCGGCCTGGGCGCGGAGATCTGGCTGGGAGCGCGGACGATGTTCTGCGAAGGGACCGTGCAGCCGAAGCTCGATCTGATCGGTCAGATGCTGACGCGGGATCTGGGTCGCCGCTATGGGGTGGACGTGCAGATTTCGTTTGCGGATTGTTCGCCGCGGACCGCGGAGCTTCGCCGCCAGGACGATCAGACCGACGCGAAACTGGGCTTGCGCACGTTCAATGAAATCCGCAAATCTCGCGGGCTGACGCCGTACGCCGACGCGAAGTACGACTCGCCGATTGTCACCAATTGACACGAGCCGGAAGCGTCAGCGACGGGGACAGTGACTGGAAAACAAGGAGACTCATCATGACGACGATTCGCAACGATCCGAAAGCCAGCACGCTCACTGTGGATGCGGGGCGGATGCTGATTCGCAGTGTGATCACCACGAGCGCGCCGGACCGCGCGGGCGACGTGGTCGTGCCGACGGGTCTGCAGAACCTCGACGATTATCTCATCAATCCGGTGGTGCTCTGGGCCCACGACCGGCAGCGAGTGCCGCCGATCGGCATGTGCGAGTGGCTCGATGTGCAGCCGCACCGCGTGGTCGCGGAAACCCGCTTCGCCCAGGACGTGCGGTTCGCGGAGGATGTGTTCCGGCTCTACGAGCAGGGCGTGCTCCGCGGCTGGAGCATCGGCTTCCTGCCACGCCGAACCACGCCGCTGCTGAAAGGCACCCGCATCGACCACTGGGACTTGCTCGAATACTCCGCCGTGCCGATCCCGGAGAACCCGGGCGCGCTGACGGTGGCACTGCAGAAAGGCTACGTCCGCGATCTCACCCTGCGCGAATGGCTGACGCAGGTGCCGAACGATCGTGGCGGCAAAGTCTGGCGGGCTTTCGATCTCTTCGAAGACATGATCGAACGCGAAGAGCTTGCGACGGTCGTGTAGGTCGTGCCGAGCCTCGTGG
>JBGSSZ010000489.1:0-2591 GCA_041736785.1 Limnoglobus sp. | reverse complement strand
CGAGCCTGCGTTCGTACGCCGAAGAGCGGGCCCAGCAGGCAGTGGTCGATATCGCCCGCGCCGAGGTCGCTGCCGCGGAGGAAGCCAAGCGCCGCCGCGTCAAGCGCATCCTCGGCGGAGGCATCGCCTTCGTGCTGCTCGCCGGGATCGTGGCGAGTACGATTTTCGCCCTGAACGCTGAAGCCCAACGCGAAGAAGCAGAAAATCAAAAGGGCGTCGCTGAAACGGCGAGAGGGATCGCAGATAAGCAAAAGGGCCTCGCCGAAGCACAGAAAGTGATCGCGGACAATCGTCGGAAAGCGGCGGAAGAAAGCCTGCTCATCTCCGAGTCGGTCGTGAATTTCTTCCTCAACGATCTGCTCCGCCACGTCGACGCGAATGCCCAGGCGGAATCGGCCCGGCTCGCCAGCACGGAGTTCGAAGCCAAGGAAAATCCCACCATCCGTGAAGTGCTCGACCGCGCCGCACTGCAACTCACTGAAGACAAAATCGACGCGAAGTTCACCAACCTGCCGATCGTTCAGGCATCGGTCCTCAGCACCATTGGCCACACCTACTTCGGCATCGGTGAGTATGAGAAAGCCATCGCGCACCTGAAGCGGGCCGTCAAAGGCTACGCCTCGACCAAGGGTGAAACCCACCCGCTGACGCTGCACACGCAGAGTCTGCTGGCGGACTCTTACCGCGACGCGGGCCACCTCCCCGAAGCGATCAAGCTTTACGAGCACATCCACGATGCCGTGATGAAGAAGCAGACGGAAACGCCCGACGAGGTCAGCGTGCTGAACAGCAAGATGAACCTGGCGATTGTCTATCGCATGGCGGGCAAGAGCACCGCGGCAGGGAAACTCTTCGAGGAGGTGTATGAGGGGGCACAGCGCAAGTGGGGTCCCGACGACCTGCGGACGTATCAGGTCGAGGACAGCATGGCGGTGATGTACAAGGACACCGGCCGGCTCGATCGGGCGATCTCGCTGTTTGAGCATGTGCTGGCTGGCCGCACGCGTGCTCTCAAGCCCAACCATCCCGAGACGATCCGCACGATGAGCAACCTCGCCGAGGCCCACCGGGTCAAAGGCGAGAAACCGAACATCGAGAAATCGATCGCACTTTCCACGGACGTGGTCGAAGCGTCGACCGCCGTGCTCGGAGCCGGGCACCCGAACACGCTCGGCGCGATGAACAATCTGGCCAGGGCCCTTCTGCGGAGCGTGCAGTTCGACACCGATGCGGGCAAGCGCGTGCCGTCGAGCGATCCCCGTCTCAAAAAAGCAGTCGAGCTTTTTGAGCAGGTCTGCGGAGCCGCCCCGGCCAAGTACAAAGCCGATCACCCCACTCGCATCAGCTACGAAGCCATGCTCGCGGAGGCCTACCTGAAAGCGGGGCAAGCCCGAAAGTCAGTCGATCAATATGAGTCCGTCCGCGAGCGATATCTTGCGACGCACGGTCTGAACCACAGCGACACGCGGGCCCTGCTGAACAACCTCGCACAGGCCTACCTGTCGCTGGGCGAGCAGAAGAAAGCCAGCGACATCCTGCAGCAGCTTTACGACCTTGACCGCAAGGACGCCGCCAAGGGCGTGAACCATCCCGACACCATCACCGCCGCGAACAATCTGGCGATGGTCCTTCTCCGCGAAAGCGAGGACGACCGGGCCCTCGCATTGCTCGAAGATGCGTCCCGCGGCGTCGCACGGCTGAAGTACGAGCACGACGCGGCGCTCAACATCTTCGGCGAGCTCGCCAACCTCTACGAGAAGCGCAAGCGGTACGCCGAGGCTGAGCCCTGCCGTCGCAACTTCGTCATTTGTGCAAAGCAGGAGCAGGGCGTGGAGTCGATGCAGTATCTAGTCGGCCTCGTCCGCTACGGCTTGAATCTGATGGAGCAGAAGAAGTGGAGCGAGGCGGCGGTGCCGTTGCGGGATTGCATGAAGCAGCTTGCCAAGCAGCAGCCCGATGCGTGGGCACACTTCTACACGCAGTCGCTGCTGGGTGCGGCAATGCTGGGCGACGGCAAGGTGAAGGAAGCCGAACCGCTGCTTGTCAGCGGCTACGAGGGCCTGCTGAAGAACGCCGCCAAGCTGCCGCCCGCCAACGCCAGCTATCCCAAAGCGGCCGGCGAGCGCCTGCTCAAGCTCTACGAAGCGACCAAGCAGACCGACAAAGCCAAGGAACTGAAAGCCAAACTCGAAGCGAAGAAATGACATCCGCGATCTATTTCTTCCTCGTCGCGATGCTCTATTCGTCGGTCGGCCACGCCGGGGCGTCGGGCTATCTCGCGGTGATGACGCTGGTCATCGGTTTGACCGAAGACGCCAAGCCGGTCGCGTTGATCCTCAATCTCTTCGTGGCGTCGATCGGCACGATCCAATTCGCGCGGGCGGGCCTGATCCCGTGGCGGCAACTGCTCCCGTTCTGCATCGGCTCGGTGCCGCTGGCCCGCGTCGGCGGCGCGATCAAGCTCGCCGACAGCACCTACAAATATCTCGTCGGCGCCGTGCTGCTCTGTGCGGGCATCCGCCTGCTGATCGGCTTGCCCAAGTTCGCCGCCACGCGGTCGCCATCGGATCTCGTGGCCGTGATCGTCGGTG
>JBGSSZ010000435.1:0-7732 GCA_041736785.1 Limnoglobus sp. | reverse complement strand
CGCGGCACTCACGAGCGACCCCGCCGGTGAGGATGTCATGCGCGGCCTGCTGCGATTGTCGCACGCCCCACGCTGGCGCGACCGCCTCGGCGGCCTGCGGCAACTCGTCCGCGGCATCCGCAAGCGGAGGAATTAAGTAATCAATCATGTAGGAGGGCACTTCAGATGAACAAACCGTTAGACTGGTCCATCCTTCCAGTCGAGCTGCATTATCTGATTGATCCAAGCATGCGCTTCGGACAGTATCAATTTGAAGCACGCATCCTGGAGTACCTCGCAGATGAAATGAGGGGCGTGAGAAAAAGGAATTGGAAGCTCTTGCACTTCGAGCGGGTGCCGATTCCGATAAGATTGAGGAGTGGTTGGACCAGTACTCGATCGTTGAACATCAAGAGTCGGCATTGGTGTATTTCACGTCTTTTCTGGTGAGTCTGGGTCTGGACTCAGGAGCACTCAAGCCTCAAAAAGGTTGATTTTGTATGGCCCGCGTCGTCTTAGCAATGAGTGGTGGCGTCGATTCCTCGGCTGCGGCTGCGCTCCTCAAGGCTGAGGGGCACGAGGTGATCGGCCTGTTCATGCGCACCGGCGTGCACTCCGATGCCACCGATACCCGCCGCGAAAATAAAAAAGGCTGCTGCTCCGCGGTCGACGCCAGTGACGCCCGTCGTGTAGCGGACAAGCTCGATCTGCCGTTCTACGCGATGGATTTCGAGAAGGAGTTTGCGAAGATCATCGACTACTTCGCGGACGAATACCTGCGTGGCCGCACGCCGAACCCCTGCGTGGTCTGCAACACCTGGCTGAAGTTCGGCCAACTCTGGACCTTCGCGCAGACACTGGGAGCCGACTACATCGCGACTGGGCACTATGCACAGGTCTTTCGCACCGACGGTGTGGCTGAGCTTCATCGCGGGGCCGACCCGGACAAGGATCAGTCGTATGTCCTGCACGGCATCCGCCGTGAGATTCTCGACCGTCTGCTCTTCCCGGTCGGCAGTTTCCGCAAGCCGCAGATCCGTGAGATCGCCCGCGAGGCCGGCCTGCCCGTGGCGATGAAGCCCGACTCGGTGGAAATCTGCTTCGTACCGAGCAACGAGCATGTGGATGTGGTTCGCAGTCGTCGCCCGGACGCCGTCACCGCAGGCAATATCGTCAAGCGCGATGGCACCGTGCTGGCCGCACACGACGGCATTGATCGATTCACGGTCGGCCAGCGTAAAGGCCTCGGCTTCGCCGCTGGTGCCAAGCGGTATGTGCTCGACATCGTGCCGTCAACGAACGACGTGATCGTCGGCGACGCTGAAGATCTGCTCAGTGAAGGCCTGATCGCCACGGAGATCAACTGGCTGATCGATCCTCCGCAGACGCTTGCGTGCCAGGCGAAGATTCGCTACCGCCATACCCCGTGCCCGGCGACTATCATCGTCGAAGCAGATGGTGTGCGTGTGCGGTTCGAGGAGCCGCAGTCGGCGGTCACACCCGGGCAGGCTGTCGCGTTTTACGACGGCACGCGCCTGCTGGGCGGCGGCTGGATCGACCGCCGACTCTGATTGGGAATCAGTCTATTCTCAAATTGTCGGGAATAATCCGACATCGCGGGCATCAATTGGAGGGACTGAGATCGTTCTCAGTGCAATTTTTCCCCACGATGGAGCCTCTCATGATCAAGCCAATCTTCTGCGCCGGTGTGTTCGCCGCGTCGCTGGCACTCGTTGGTTGCGACAAAGCCGCAAGCGTCGCTGGCAGCGCCGGCAGCTCGGCGAAAGCCGCCGGTGGCGAAGCCCTGACCAAGGCTCGCGCCGAGATTATGGACAACTTCGACGTCAAGGCGATCGAAGAGAAGATCAGCAAGATGAGTGGCGACGCCAAAGCCACTGCGGAGACCAAGCTCGCCGACTTCAAGAAGCTGGTGGATGAATTTAAGGCCGCGCCGATGGAAAAGATGAGCGAGTGGAAAGACAAGCTCACCAAGGCGTTCAACGAGCTGAAGACCTCTGTGGGTTTCTAAATTTCAGCTTGATCATCGACGAGAGAGGCCCATCATTCGATGGGCCTCTTGCATTCCGGCTCAGTCCTGCTCGGGCGCGAAGCCGCGACGCAGTGTGTTTTCGGTGATGGTCCGCGGCAGGACAAACTGCAGCAGATAGTCGGGTCCGCCGGCTTTGCTTCCAATTCCACTCAGCTTGAATCCGCCGAACGGCTGGCGATGCACAAGGGCTCCGGTGCACTTGCGGTTCACATACAGATTGCCAACGCGGAAGCGACGCTTCACCACTGCAATGTTTTCCGGCGAGCGGCTGTAGACACCGCCGGTGAGCGCGTACTTCGTGCCATTGGCGATCCTCAGGGCATCATCCAGATCCTTTGCACGGATCACGGCCAGCACCGGGCCGAAAATTTCTTCTTGAGCGATCACCGCATCGGGAGCCACATCGGCGAAGATCGTCGGGCCCGCGAAAAAACCTTCCAACTCAAGCTCACCCAGCGGGAACTGATACGCCAGCTTGGCTTCTTTCTTTCCCGTTTCGATGAACCTTTTGATCCGCGATCGTGACTCCTCATCGATCACGGGGCCGACGCTGCAGCCGGGCATTTCCGCGGGGCTAACGGTCATGCTCTTGGCAGCTTCCACAATGCGATGCAGGAACTGATCATAGATCCCGCCGATGACAATCGCCCGGCTCCCCGCGGAGCATTTCTGCCCGCCGTAGCCAAAGGCGGCTTCAACCGTGCCACGCACAGCTTCGTCGAGGTCCGCGTCGCTGTCGATGATGATGGCGTTTTTGCCGCCCATCTCGGCGATCACTTTCTTGACGTGGCTCGCCCCCGCAGGTGTCTTGGCCGCGCTCTCGTTGATCGCCAATGCCACGGCCAGCGAACCGGTGAACGCGATCAAGGCGACATCGGGATGATTCGTGAGCACCGGGCCGATGGTTTCGCCAATGCCCGGAAGGAAGTTGACGACGCCTTTCGGCAGGCCGGCTTCGCGAAGGCACTCCATGAACTTCGCCGCGACGACGCTCGACTGCTCGGCCGGTTTCATGATCGCCGTGTTGCCGGTCACGACCGCGGCGACGGTCATCCCGGCAAGGATCGCCAGCGGAAAGTTCCACGGAGCGATGATCACCGACACTCCGCGAGGCTCGTAGAAGTACGCGTTCATCTCGCCGGGCAAATCAACGTCCTGATCCTGAAACAGTTTGCTGGCTTCCGCGGCGTAGTAGGTGCAGAAGTCAATCGCCTCGGCCACGTCGGCATCCGCCTCGCGCCAGGGCTTGCCCACCTCGCTGACGATCCAGGCGTTAAGTTCCCAGCGGCGGGCTCGGAGCCTGTCGGCCACGCGGTTCAGGAACGCCGCACGCTCACTCACTGGTGTGTCCCGCCAGGCGTCGAAGGCTTTGAGGCTCGACGCCACGGCCGCGTTCGCCATCTCCACCGTGCTGCTCGCCACCTTGCCGACAAGTTGCTTCGAGTGCGACGGATTGACGCTGTCGATCCACTCCGCGGTCTTCACGTCCGTGTTGTCGATAACTGCGGCATAGCTGCGGCCGAACTGCTTGGGCAGCTCGGCCAGGGCTTTGGCCATCGCATCGCGGTTGGCAGCGACCGCGAAATCCGCCAGTGGTTCGTTCTTGTAGGGTTCGGGCATGGGAGAGGTTTCCAAGTTGTCCGGGACCGGCGGTGAACACTTCGCAGGGCTTGCCGTGGGAGGGCGGAGCAGCAGATCCTCACCGACGCCGTCGGCGAAGCTCATCTTGAGGAACGAATCGTTGGAGGTGTTCTCCAGGAGCCGCCGCACAAGGTACGCCATGCCGGGCAGGAGTTGACCGTAGGGCGTGTAGACGCGGATGCGGTGGCCGAGGCTCTTCATCGAGTTCTTGATCGGATCGGCCATGCCGTAGAGCATCTGAAACTCATACCGCTCCGGCGGAACCTTTAATTCTTCCGCCAGGGCGATGGCGTGGCTGATGCTGCGGATGTTGTGACTGCCGAACGCCGGGATGAGCCAATCGCAGTTGGCGAGCAGCAGTCGCGAGCAGCGCTCGAAGCTGGCGTCGCTCTGCCACTTTTCGGTGAACACGGGCACGGGCCAGTCGTTCTGTGCGGCGATCACAGTCTCGTAATCCCAATACGCCCCCTTCACCAGTCGGATCGACACCGGACAGCGGCGCTCGGTCTTCGCCCAGTGCAGCAGATCCTGCAGGTCGCGTTCGGTATCGACCAGATACGCCTGAATGGCGATGCCGACGTCCGGCCAGTCGCGGAACTCGGGCTCGCTGAGCAGGGTCTTGAAGATATGCAGCGTGGTATCTTTGAAGCTGTACTGCTCCATATCGAAATTGACGAAGGTGCCGGTACGTCTGGCCATTTGCAGGATCGGCCGCAGTCTGTTGTTCACACCGCGGGCGGTGCCTTCGGGATCGATCGGGTCGAACTGACTGTAGAGCCCGGAAAGTTTCACGCTGACGTTGACCCGTGCAATCGGTCCGCGGTCGTCGCGGTCGATGGCGGCGAGCTCAGGCCAGGCATTCACTTCCCGAGTCAGGCCTTCGATCAGGTCGAAGTACTGCTGCTGCACACCGTCGGCTTCGGCTTCGGTGATTGTCGCCTCGCCGAGCAGATCGATGGTGAAGGCGAGCCCCTCCTCGCGCATCCGCTTGACGGCGGCGATCGCCTCGGGCACGTTCGAGCCGGCGATGAACTTGCGGGCCATCCCCTCGGCATTCTTCTTCGCCGTGCGGGCCAGCATCCGCGAGGCAAAGCCACGCTCCGGGATGTAGTTCCTCCCAAAGCGCGCCCACCACGGCAGATCTGCGGCGGCTTCGTTCAAATACTCCCGCAGGTGCCGGGCCACATCCCGCGGCTCGTGCAGATACGGCAGCGTGTCCACAAAACGAAATAGCTGCACCTTCAGCGCCGGATGCTCCATGGTCAGGCCCATGAGCCGGTCGTCCATCCAGCGGCGGGAGAGCGGCATCGGTCCGCTGCGGTCCAGCCGGGCAAAGATCTCCTTGCCAATCGAGAGCACGCGGGTATCGAGAGAGGGCTGCATGATCTAATTAAAGTGAAAGCAGAGGCATTTTCACCGCAATCCAGTCGGAGTCGCAGCAGGAATCCGTTAAAATGCCCTCGCAATCCAAACCGCCCGAGTAACGCCATGCCTTTGGACAAGATCGGCAAGTTTCTGGTCCTCGACACGCTCGGCTCCGGCGCACACAGCAGTATTCTGCGGGTCCGCCGCGAGGCGGATGGTCGCGAATACGCTCTCAAAATCATCAATATCGACGGCCCCGAAGATAAAAAACACCTCGATCAGGCCAGGCACGAGTACCGTGTCGGTCAACGACTGCGGCACCGTAACCTGCTCAATGTGCTGCTCCTCGAAACCGAAAGCGACTGGCTCTTCCGCGTCAAGAAGGTGAAGCTGCTGCTCGAGTTTGTGCCGGGGAAGACCCTGGATCAGTGTGCGTTTCTGACACCGGCGAAGCTGCTGCCGATCTTTGCCCAAGCCGCTGCGGGATTGGCCTACATGCACTCGAAAGGTGTGCTCCACGCTGACATCAAGCCTGGCAACATCATGTTCGCACGCGGTACCGTGAAAGTGATCGACTACGGCCTGGCGTGGATCAAGGGCGAACCCAAAGACCGTGTGCAGGGTACACCCGAATACATGGCCCCTGAGACCGGCACTCACAAGCTCATCAACGAACGCACCGACATCTACAACTTCGGCGCGACCATGTATCGGCTGACGACGCTCCGACTGCCCCCGTGCGCGGTCGCTCTGCACGGGCTCGACGTCACTGAATCGAGCTTCAAGAAAGAGCTTCAACCCGCACACACCATTAACCGTGCGATCCCGATGGAGCTTTCGAAACTGATTCATTCCTGCCTGAGTTTCAACGCTCACCAGCGACCTCAATGCATGAGCGAAGTGCAGGAATCGCTGCAAACACTGGCCGGGGATTGCTCCGTCGAGGATGAAATGTAACTGAGCGAAAAGCGAAGATCACAGCAGCGACGGAGTAAGCTAGCCGTGCCCCGAGGCATTGCGAGGTCACCGCAGCGGCAGAAACTGTTATCTCTCCGCGCTTCTGAGTGCAGTACTCTCCGCGCTTCCCTCGCAAAGCCTCGGGGCGCGGCTAAATGTTGTATCTTTTTCCGAAGCCATGCAGCCCGAACCCTATATCCCGTTACGGGTGACTGATCTGATCGACGTGCTGCTCAATGAGGCAGGCACGCCGGAGTCGCCGGCACTGCCGCTTGAGGAACACGCGCCGTTCCGCGAATTCGCCGGGGCCGTGAGTCACCGCGTCGAGAACGGCTACCGCTCGCTCTTCAGAATCATCACCGACGCCTACGCCCCCTTCGACCCCGACCTCGAAACGCTGCGGCTACGCGAACTCACCGAGGACCGCCACTACCGGCTCGACAACCTTTTCCAGAGCTTCACACTCCTGCTCGAACGCGGCGGATTCCATCGGCTCACGCGACCCGAACTCGAAGCCACAATGCAGGGAGCCAGCTATTGGGGAATCGAGATGGATGTCTGCTGGGAAGTGTTCAACCGCGTGGAGGTGTTCGTCCGCGGTCGCGGGCTCGGCTGGCGCACCCGGCGTGTCTGGTGGCGATTCTTCAAGCGCGAGGATGTCGAACTGCCGACTTTCCGCCGCGTGGTCATGATCATGAAGCAGCAGCCGCACAAGCGGCTCGGCTCCCACGCAGACACTCACAACGTGTTCCTCAAGATCTTTAAGAACATCCCGACCATGGATGTCGAGATGCTGCTCCCCGGCACGCGACTGCGCATGCCAAAGCTCGAACGTGGCAAGCTCGGCGGCACCGCCATTTTTTCACTCCTCTGGCTGGGGTGGAAGCTCATCCCCATCCTTGCCACGGGCATCCTCGCCGGCGGCGTCCTCGCACTCCTCACGCCGATCTTCCTCATCCTCGGCTACAGCTACAAGACCGTCTACCGCTTCCACGTGAGCAAGAAAAACTACATGCTCCAGCTCACGCAGAGCCTCTACTATCAGAACCTCGACAGCAACGCTGGCGTACTCTACCGCCTATTCCACGAAGCCGCCGAGCAGGACACCCGGCAGGCTCTGCTGGCGTACTATTTCCTATGGCGGTTTGGCGGCAAAGGCTGGACTGCCAAGCAACTCGACGACGCCATCGAAAAGGATCTCGAACGCCGCGTCGGGTCGATGGTGGAGGTGGATACCGATAGTGCTCTCGTTCGGCTGAAGCGATTTCAAACGGTGGAGCAGGTCGGCGAGCAGTACACTGCGGTGCCGATCCGCCAAGCCATCGACGCGGTGCGGACCACCAAAGTCATCACCGAAAGCCACTGGCACACGCAGTTGATGAAGTAACGCCGAGCGACTGATTGTGCAGAATTCACACTGGTTTTACGCCCGTGGTGCGGGTAAACTATCAAGACAGTTCCTGCGAGTTCTTCCATGTCCACCGAACTCACCAGCATTGCCCGCAGTGTGCGGAACGCCCGCCGTCGGCTCGTGGTTAACGCGCTGCTGAGCAACCTCGGCATCGGTATCGCCGCCGGGCTCGCACTGGGGCTCGTCTGGTTTCTGGTTCAGCCGTGGCTGCTGGCGACACCGCCGGAGTACGTGCGGTGGACTGTCCTCGGCTCGCTGGCCGGCCTGGGCGCGATCGTGGCGATCGTCCTCACCTGGCTGCGAGCACCGACTGCGGCACTGGCCGCGCT
>JBGSSZ010000416.1:0-9132 GCA_041736785.1 Limnoglobus sp. | reverse complement strand
GTGCCGGCGAGGAAGATCAGTGTCGGCCCGGGCAGACCGCTGGCGGGGAACTGCAGATACAGTCGTTTGCCTTCGGGTCGGGGCAGTATGTGAGTGATCACGGTGTCAGGTCAGTGTATTCGCGGCGCAAGCCCGGCTCCGAACCGCGTTCGCCTGCAGGCGTAACAGAGCGTGGCGGTTCCGCTTTTCAGTCGCTCGCCGCCATGATAATCTGATTTGGCCTCCCCGGAGTTCATCATGCTCGACCGCCAAATTGCTTCTGGAGTCTTTCTGCTGTTGGCAGCGCTACAGTTACCGGCTCAGCCACCCGCGGCACCGATTCCAACACAGCCACGTGCACCGACACCCAGTTACCCCACGCAGGTCGCTGGGAAGGATCTCGCGGCATGGCTGAAGGAGCTTCGCGAGAGCCCCGACGGCTACGTCCGCGAGACGGCGGTAAAAGTGATCCCGCTTTTCGGCCCGCAGGCGATCGGCCCCGCGGCTCGGCCGCTGGCTCTCCAGCTCAAGGCCGAGACTGATCCCGGCGTGCGCGTGAATATCATCCTCGCGCTGGCCATGTACGGCGGTGAAAAGACGGACGATACCAAGCTCATCGTGGATAATCTCAATCAGATTCTCATTCGGGCCAATCGCGGCAGTCCGGTGCGACTGCATGCGACCCGCACGCTGACTGCATACGGCACCGAAGCATCATCTGCCGTCGGAACGCTCATCAACTTCAACATGGATGAAGACTCCGCTTGGGAGACGCGGCAGGCCGTGTGCATGGCCTTGGGTCGCATCAGCCAGGATCCGAAGCGGGGGCCGAATCCCAAGGTTCTCCAGACGCTGGTCAAGCGATTGCCACTCGAAGAATCGGCCACAGTGCGGCTCGAAATCGCACAGTCCCTGCTGCTGCTCGGGCCGCCGAAGTTCAATGAGAAAATCCCCGGCGACTATCAGCGCGTCATCAAGCCGTTCCTCGATCCGGTGGTGAAGCGCATCGAGGTCGAAACCGATGCCGCGACCAAGATCTGGCTGCGGATGGTGCAGATGTTTTACGATGGCACAGCACTGACCGATGCGAACATCGCCCGCATCGCAGATGGCATCAACGGCACAGAGCCGGGTGCGAAAATCGCCGCACTGCGTGCGTTGGCACTGCTGGGCAAGAATGCCAAGCCTGCGTTGCCAGCCATGATCGGTGCCCTGAAATGGGAAGAACCGGCGATGCTCTATGAAGCGATCACCGCCGTCGCAGCGCTCAAAGATGTCGCGAAAGATGCGCTGCCCGAGCTGGAGCGCCTCAAGGCGAACAAGGACGAATATCTGAAGCAGGCCGCGACCGAAGCCCATAAGATTATCAGCGCACCCCCGGCCGCGGCTCCAGCGCCCGAACCGCCGAAGAAATGATCGGGTGATCCGGAGGGTAGCAGCGTCCCATGCACATCGGTCTCTTCGGCGGTACGTTCGATCCGATCCATCTCGGGCACCTGATCCTGGCGGAACGGGTCCGCGAGGAGGCAGGGCTCGACGCGGTCTGGTTCCTGCCCAGCTACCGCCCGCCGCACAAGGATCACAGCGTAAGCCGCTACGAGCACCGGCTCGACATGACGGCGCTCGCGATCGTCGGACAGCCGCTCTTCCGCATCGAGACCATCGAGCAGGAACTGCCGCCCCCCAGCTACACCGCTCACACTCTGGAAGCTCTGCAAGACCGGCACCCTGAGCATCAGTTTGATCTCATTGTGGGGGCCGATTGTCTGCCTGACATTCCGAAGTGGTACGAGCCGCGTGCGATCCTTGAGCATGCGGGGTTGATTGCGGTGCCGCGGCCGGGGATCGAAGTCTGGACCGCAGCCCGCCTCGCGGACGCGCTGGACCTGACCATCGACGCGGTGCGACTGCGGATGATCGACTGCCCGCTGATCGACATCGCTAGCCGCGACATTCGCAGCCGGGTCGCCGCAGGCAAGAGCATCCGCTATCTGGTGCCGCGGAGTATCGAAGAATACATCCGCGAAAAGAAGCTCTACTCGGCAGCCAGTTGATGCGAGTACTCGGCATCGATCCCGGTTTGCAGTGCACCGGCTATGCAGTGCTCGACGCCGGGCCGAAGCTGCTGGAAGCCGGCGTGATCCGCCCGGAAGGCGGCAAGGATCTCGCGATCCGCCTCGCCAGTCTTGCCGCTTCTATGACCGAAATCCTCGACCAGTGGCATCCCACCGCCATCGCCGTCGAGCAGCTTTACGCCCACTACGACCACCCGCGCACAGCGATCCTCATGGGGCACGCTCGCGGGGTCTACTTCCTGCTCGGCGGTCAGCGCGGCTTGCCCGTCGTCAGCTATCCCAGCACCAACGTGAAGAAGACCATCACCGGCAGCGGTCGCGCCAATAAGCCGCAGATGCAGTATGCTGTGGCGCGGGAGCTTGGTCTCGCCAAGCCCCCCGAGCCGCATGATGTTGCCGACGCAATTGCCGTGGCACTCTGCCACCTGCATACGTTAAAGATGAAATCATGATCACGCGTCTGGCTGGCAAACTGAACCGCGTGCTGGACGATGAGATCCGCGTCGAGGTCGGTCCGCTCGAATATCAGGTGCTGGTCCCGGAGATGGTACGGCGGCAGGTGCAACTCAACGCCGGTCAGGACATCCGTCTCTACACCAGCCACTATCTCGAAAGCATCGCCAACGGAGCCCGCTTCGTGCCGCGGCTGATCGGCTTCCTGACTGAAAACGAACTTGAATTCTTCGAACTCTTCTGCACAGTCGAGAAGATCGGTGTCAAGAAAGCGCTGAAAGCCCTCGCTCGACCGGTGCGGGAGATCGCCGACGCGATCAGTCGTCAGGACGCCAAATGGCTCGCGACGCTGCCCGGCATCGGGGCCACAACTGCGGAGCAGATCGTCACGACGCTCAAGCGGAAGGTCACCAAGTTTGCTCTCGCTGGCAGCGAAGGACCCGGCGAGGTGGCACCGGTCGCAGGGCCGCAGGCGAAGCTCGTCGAGGATCTCTACGCCGCCCTCATGGGCCTCGGGCTGAATCCGCTCGATGCCCGCGCTCGACTCGATATGTTGTTGCAAAGCGGTCAGCCCTTTGCGACATTCGACGATGCCATGAAACTGATCTTCGCCCGCAACTAACGAGGTCCACACGATGAAGACGCTTGCTCTCCTGGCTCTGGTGCTCGGCACCGGCTTGGCCACCGCCGAGGATAAAGCTGAGATGAAGGCCCTCACCGGAACCTGGGTGATGGAAAAATTCGAAATGGAAGGCAGCGATCTGAGCGAGTCTTTCAAAGGCACCGAACTGGTCATCGACGGCGAGAAGTATGCCGTCGAAGTGAACAAGATGAAGGACGCCGGCACGCTCAAGGTTGATGGCTCCAAAACGCCGAAGACAATGGACATCACCGGAACCGAAGGGCCGAACAAAGGCAAGACGTTCCTCTGCATCTACGAAGTCAAAGACGGCAAGCTCACCATCTGCTACAGTCTGGACGAAAAAGTCCGCCCGACCAAGTTCGAATCGCCGAAGGACTCGAAGACCCTGCTCGCGGTGTATAAGAAAAAGTGAGAGCACTTTCACTGGCGGCAGCATGGCGGACCCGCTGACTTATGGCGACTACATCCGCGACCGTGCGATTGTAACCGCCCTCGACCTGTCCGAGCGCGACGTACCCGACTGGCCCGTCAAACCCCCCGGCTGGCAACCGGGCGACGACTGGCCCATCACGGAGCACTGGGTCCACGACGAAGTCCTTTTCATCCGCACGCACCAGGCGTTTGAAGTCTGGTTCGCGCAAATCCTGCACGAACTCACCAGCGTGGTCCGCGAAGCGACGCTGCTCAACGGCGCGGGCTTCGAAGATCCGCATCTCGCCCGCCGCGACCCCGCCACGGCTCCCAAACTCGGCGACTGGTCGCACACGCAAGCGGTGATGCACGCGTACCCAGGACTGACGAGCGCGTTCGACGCGCTTCGCGAGCCGGGCTGCTTCCACGTCGCCACCGAGTTTCCCAGACACTTCGGCGAAGGGGACGACTTTTATCACGCCCTGCTCCGCTGGCAGGAGCGCATCGACCGCTCCGCCATGACACTGCTGACGACGATCACATTTTTTGACATTCTGGCCACGATGCCGCCGGCGCACTTTCTCAAGTTCCGTGGTCGCCTACAGCCTGCGTCGGGTTTCGGTTCAGCCCAGTTTCGCGAGCTCGAATATCTCCTGGGCCTGCGCGAACTGCATGAGACAAAGCTGCAACCCGAAGGGGGCGAACCGACCGCGACGCCGCCGCTCTGGAAGCCGACCGCGGCCACGCCGAGCGATCAGACGAATCAGTCGTTTTTTGCTGCACAGACCGCCTGGGGCCGCGAGCGCGTCGCCCGTCGGGCACGGGAAACCTCTCTGCGAGATGTCGTTTATGGCTTGCTGAACGCTGCGTATCTCGCTGGCTCGCGACCGAAGGGCCCCGAAAAGGGTTTGCCCGATCTGAGGCCCGCTGCCATTGATCGCTTCTTCGCCAGCGTGCTGCAGAACACGCTCGACGACCAGCACCGCGGCACCACACGGACTCTCGATGCAGCCGGCATGAAGCACCTGACCACGTCGCTTGAAGGCATGAATGATTCGCTGATGCACCGCGAGACGGTGACCGCCGCACTCATCAACGCTATGCCGGAGAAGGAACTCTTCGCCGCGTTTCTCAATGCCTGCCTCAAGCTCGACGGTGCCCTCCTGCAATGGCGGGACCGGCACATCCGCTTTGTCGAAGCCATGATCGGCACGCGTGTCGGCACCGGCGGTGGAGGCATCCGCTATCTCAGCGGCACCGTCGCTCACCGTCACACCTACGTCACGCACGCCTTCCCCTGTCTCTGGCAGGCTCGCAGCTTCGTGCAGTGAATCCAGTGGAGTCACAATGAATCTCAGTGGAAAGAATGCCCTCGTCTGTGGCGGTTCGCAAGGGATCGGCCTCGCCGCCGCTCGGCAGTTGGCCGCGGGCGGTGCAAGGGTGACCGTGGTCTCCCGTACTGCCACCAGCGAGTTCCCACACGTCAGCGCTGACCTCGCACAGATCGAGACGCTGATCGCGTCGCTCGAATCGCACGCGAAGCCGAGCTTCCACATTCTTGTGAATAACAGCGGTGGGCCACCACCGGGGATGATCGTCGATGCCACGGTGGATGCATTCCTCGCCGCGTTTCGGCAACAACTCCTGGCGGCGCACCTGCTGACGCAGTGGCTGCTCCCCACGATGAAAGCCGCGAAGTACGGCCGTATTGTCAACGTGATCAGCACGAGTGTGCGTGAGCCGATCGCGGGCTTGGGCGTCAGCAACACCATCCGCGGCGCGACGGCGTCGTGGGCCAAGACACTCTCCCGCGAAGTCGCACCGTTCGGCATCACGGTGAACAATGTGCTGCCGGGTGCCACCAAGACCGCGAGGCTGACGCAGATTCTGGCGAAGAAGCAACCCGAGGGCGAAGCGAAAATGCTCGCGGAAATCCCCGTCGGCCGTTTCGCCGAGCCCGACGAGATCGGTGCAATGATCGCCTTCCTCGCGTCCCCCGACGCGGCATACATCACCGGGGCGAGCATTCCCGTCGACGGAGGACGACTCCATGTCATCTGAACGGCTGCTCAACTTCATCAATGGCCAATTCGTGCCCCCTGCCAGTGGCGCGTATCTCCCCGTCTACGAGCCGGCAACAGGAGAACTCTTTGCCGAGGTTGCCGCGTCCAACGCCAGCGATGTCGATGCTGCTGTGCGTGCCGCGGCGACTGCAGGGAAGCCGTGGGCTACGATGCCCATCGAGAAACGGGCCGCGATTCTGGAGGCGATTGCGGACAAGCTTGAGAGTCAACTCGACCGCTTTGCTGCCGCGGAGTCGAAGGACAACGGCAAACCGGTGAGTCTCGCCAGGAGCGTCGACATCCCGCGGGCGGTAAGCAATCTGCGCTTCTTCGCGGGCGCAATCCAGCACACGAGCACCGAGTGCCACGCGACTTCGAGCGACGTGCTGAACTACACGCTGCGTCAGCCGCTATGGGTGGTTGGTTGTATCAGCCCGTGGAACCTGCCGCTGTACTTGTTCACTTGGAAGATCGCGCCGGCCCTCGCGTCGGGCAACTGCGTGGTCGGCAAGCCGAGCGAAATCACTCCTCTGACGGCGACCATGTTTGCTGAGTTGGCCCACGACGCGGGCTTGCCGCCGGGCGTGCTGAATCTGATCCACGGCAGCGGCCCCGACGCCGGCCAGGCGATCTGCACGCACCCGGACGTAAAAGCTGTCAGCTTCACCGGCGGCACGAAAACCGGTGCGCGGATCGCCAGCGTCACCGCGCCGGTGTTCAAGAAGCTCTCGCTCGAGCTCGGCGGCAAGAACCCGGTGCTGATCTTCGACGACTGCGACTTCGACGCGATGCTCGCCACCACGCTGCGGAGTTCGTTTGCGAACCAGGGCGAAATCTGCCTCTGCGGCTCGCGGATCTTCATTCAGGACACGCTATACGACCGCTTCAAACGCGAGTTCGTCAAACGCGCCGCGGCTCTGGTGGTCGGTGATCCGCAGGACGCAACGACCGAGCAAGGAGCGATCGTGTCTCGCCAGCATCTCGACAAAGTCCAGAGCTATCTCTCCCTCGCGAAGCAGGAGGGTGGCTCAATCCTCTGTGGCGGCGAGGCGGTGAAACTCCCCGGCCGCTGTGCAAAGGGCTGGTTCCTAAGCCCTGCGGTGATCGAGGGTTTGAGCCCCGAGTGCCGCACGGTGCAGGAGGAGATCTTCGGACCCGTGGTGACGCTGCACCGC
The DNA here is from genome assembly GCA_041736785.1 of Limnoglobus sp. GTDB lineage: Bacteria > Planctomycetota > Planctomycetia > Gemmatales > Gemmataceae > JBGSSZ01. Next base: position 2,333 of record JBGSSZ010000416.1, on the reverse strand, counting down.
TTCAAGACGGAGGAGGAAGCCGTGCGGCTGGCGAACAGCACTCCCTACGGCCTCGCCAGTGTGATCTGGACGGGCTCACTCGATCGGGCCCATCGCGTCGCCCACGACCTGCAAGCTGGCATCACCTGGATCAACTGCTGGATGGTGCGCGACCTGCGAACCCCGTTCGGCGGCGTGAAGCAGAGCGGCGTCGGCCGCGAAGGAGGCTGGGAAGCATTGCGGTTCTTCACCGAAGCGAAGAACGTCTGCGTGAAACTATAATGGATGATGCACTCAGGACTACACGATGACACCACGCATTTCAGTCACTTCTGACGTTCATTTTGGCAAGCCATGCGTGTCCGGTACGCGCATCACAGTGCAGAACGTACTGGAACTCGTCCGTGAGGGTCTGACACCGTCGGCCATTCAGAGTGACTACTACCCGGACCTCGAGGGTGAGGACATCCGCGCCTGTGTGCGGTACGCCATCGATCTGATTGCGCTTGATGATCTCCGTGTCGCGGAGGCAGCATGAGGTTGCTCACCAACCAATGCGTCTACACGGTTACGATTCAATTCCTCCGCGACTGCGGGCACGATGTGGTGACTGCTTCCGAACTCCGTTCGGCGGCGTGAAGCAGAGCGGCGTCGACCGCGAAGGCGGCTGGGAGCATTGCGGTTCTTCACCGATGCGAAGAACGTGTGCGTGAAGATCTGACGTAATAGAGTTTCCTTTGTGTTCATTTTTACAAGTGAGTCTAAATGTTCGATGCATATCAGACAGCGCAAAGAGCCATGGCTGATCTAAAATCGGCTGTTCATGCTATATTGACCAAGTGCACTGATGATGGAATGACCAATGCCGAGATTGGTCGTACACTCGGCATTTATGGTGGGCATGTGGGCCACGAAGGCCATATTTCACGAACTGTATTGGCTATCATGGAGCACGAAGGCGTAGTACGACAGATCGCAGAAACGAAACGATGGACTCTCATTCAATATGGGGTTGATGAAGTGCCAAACGGTAATGAGAGCGAGTCATGACAAATGCTGCTAACCTTGTTAACTCCCCCCGCGCCGCCGAACCCGTCGGCGCTTACCCGCACGCACGCCGAGTCCGCGACCTCCTTTTCCTCTCCGGCATCGGGCCGCGGGAGCGGGGAACGAAAACCATCCCCGGCGTCACCCAGGACGCGGACGGCAACGTCCTCGAATACGACATCGTCGCTGAGGCGGAGTCGGTCTTCCGCAATATCCGCCTGATTCTCGAAGACGCAGGCAGTGCCTGGGAGAACATCGTCGACGTCACGGTGTTCCTCACCGACATTGGGCGCGACTTCCAGGCGTTCAATGAAGTTTACCGCGAACACTTCGGCAGCGTGCAGCCGTGCCGCACGACGGTGGAAGTCAATCGCCTGCCGACGCCGATCCATGTAGAATTGAAAGTGATCGCGACCCTGTCAGGAGGTTGACATGCTCCGCCCGCCGCTGAATTTCAAAAAATGGATCGACGAGAACCGCCATCTCTTCAAGCCCCCGGTGGGCAACAAGATGGTCTGGCAGGATGCCGACTTCATGGTGATGGTCGTCGGGTCCAACACGCGCCGCGACTATCACGTCAACGACGGCGAGGAATACTTTCATCAGGTCGAAGGCGACATGGTGCTGAAGGTGGTGGACGACGGTGCCGTGAAGGAGATCCCGATCCGCGAGGGTGAGATTTTCCTGCTGCCGCCGCGGGTGCCGCATTCGCCGCGACGACCGGACGGCACCATCGGCCTCGTCATCGAACGCAAGCGGGCTCCCGGCGTGGTCGATGGCTTCCAGTGGTACTGCGAATCGTGCGGCAAAAAACTGCACGAGGAATCGGAGCACATCACCAACATCGTCACGCAGTTGCCGCCGCTCTTCGCGAAGTTCTACGGCGACGAAGCCAAACGAATGTGCGAGTGCGGCACGCGGTTCCCCGACCCGATCAAGGCCTGATCGATGCTCACGATCGACATCCACACGCACATCCTGCCCAGGTCGATCCCACGCTGGGCGGAGGCGTTCGGCTACGGCGGCTTCGTGGAGCTTGCCCACACGTCACCGGGTTGTGCCAAGATGCTGATCGACGGCAAGCACTTCCGCGACATCGACGAAAACTGCTGGAGCCCCGAGGCGAGGATCCGCCACTGCGAGACCCACGGTGTGAACGTGCAGGTGCTCAGCACGGTGCCGGTGATGTTCAGCTACTGGGCCAGGCCCGAGCACGGCGTGGAGGTGGCGCGGTTCCTCAATGACGATATCGCAGCGTCGGTGCGGGCACATCCGAAGCGGTTCGCGGGTCTCGGCACTCTGCCGCT
>JBGSSZ010000406.1:0-3685 GCA_041736785.1 Limnoglobus sp. | reverse complement strand
CGAGTGCGTCGAGATCCTCGCCGACGGGTTGGGGATTGATCGCGAGGGCGAGCGTGCGCATGCCGCGGGATTGGTACTCTTTGAGCCGGGCTGCAAGCTCCGCACGGTCGCTCTCTCCGAGGTCGCGCGTGCCACTCGCGGTGGCGATGGCAGTGCAGCGTTCGAGCACGATCTCGGGCGCACCCTTCACGTGCAGTACGTCGCCGAGCGTGGCCATGTACTTGCGATCGGTGCTGAAGATCCACTGCATCTTCACCTGGAACGCATTGCGGGCGGCGAGATAGTCGACACCGCTGTCGTTCAGCCAGAGCAGCAGCGCACCCTCCGTGGGATTGCCCACCGGCGAAGCCTGGCCCTCGCGATCCAGATGAGCCGTGCTGTTGGCGGCGATCGCTTCGATGATCTGCGCCCGCATCGGCGACATCGGCAGCACGGTCATCGCTTCGCCGTCGATCAGTGCTTCGGCCAACCGCATCGCGTTCATCGTCAGTGTGCCGGTCTTGTCGGAGCAGATCACCGTGGCAGCTCCGATGGTTTCGCAAGCGTCCATGCGTCGCACCAGGGTGTTGCTGGCGGTCATCTTTCTCATGCTGTAGGCGAGGCTCAGCGTGACGCTCATCGCAAGCCCTTCCGGGACAGCGACAACGATGATGGTGACGGCGATCATGAAGTTCCGCAGCAGTTGCTGCACGGAGCCGCGGTCGAGCCATTCGCCCGGCGACGCCGGGATCAGCCCCGCGAGAATCCCGCTGGCGACCAGGATCGCGGCGAGCACGACGCCGAGCAGAACGGCAATTATGCGATGATGATTGAGCCACGAAGGTGCTACCAGGCGACTGCCGCAGAGTGCGAGGCCATCGAACACAATCGGCAGCCAGAGGTGCACGAGCGCGACCGTCAGCCCGGCGAAAATACTGCCAAGGAAGTACCACTCGCTGGACAACAGGTGGATGGCACCGACGCTGACGCCGCGGACGAAGAGAGCAAGAAACACAACGAATGCGATGCTAAACCCCAGCACGCCGATGATGGTGCTGAGCCTCGCGAGTTGTCTGATAAGCGGCGTCTCGGAGCCGGAGTCGACGATCGACTGGCGCAGCGTGTGACCGATTTCCGTTTTGTCGCCGACGGCACAGACAGTGAAGAGCCCATAGCCATCGACGATTGTCGTGCCGCGGAGCAGCGTCGCTCCGGGGCCCTTCTCCACGGGCACGGCTTCGCCGGTCAGCTTGGATTCGTTCGCGAGCAGTCCGGTCGCCTCGGCAATTTCGCCATCAGCGGGCACCTCCTCGCCGACCTCCACAAACACGCGGTCCCCGACCACAACATCGCGTTTGTGGATCAGCGAGTAGCCGCCGTCGCGGACGACTTTGACTGCTGTGTCGTCGCTGCTGGTGTTGAGGATGTCGAACTCGCGGGCGGCGCGGGCTTCGTTCCAGAAGGCGAGAAACGTGGCGAGGAAGATAGCCACGAGGATGCCGACGCCCTCGGCGATTTTGTCGTCCAGCACGCCGACGGCAATGGCGATCCCCGCCGCAATCATCAGGATGCGGATGACGGGATCGTCGAACTTCTCAAGATAGAGCCGCCACCAGGATGTCCGCGGCGGCGGTGTCAGCACATTGGTGCCATGCGCCGCCCGACTGTCGAGAACCTGGGCGGCGGTGAGTCCTTCAGTCATCTTGTGAATCTACGGACACACGCAGCGACAATACAACAATGCCATCCGCACCGAGGTGGCCCATGCGCACACTGATCACGCTTCTCGCTCTCGCATCCGCAGCACTGGCCGCACCGCCGGCGGGCTCCTGGAAGCTCACGCTGCCGTCGCAGCAGCCGCTCACTTTGCTCGTGGCTTTCAGCGAAGCCGATGGCAAGTGGACTGCAAAGGTGGTCGACGTCACCGCCAAGCTTCGCGACAAACCGAAGTTCACCGAGGTGACCGTGAACGGCGACGCGGTGAAATTTTCGCTCCTGCTCAATGGCGAGTCCACGCTTAGCTTCGACGGCATCGCCGCCAAAGACGGCAAGACCCTGAAGGGCTCACTGAGCTTTGGCGGCGACTTGCTGCTGCCGGTCGAGCTATCGCCGAGCACGCTGAAGAATCTGGATGATATCTTTGAGATGGCGAAGGAGGGTTTGAACCAGACGGAGGACGCCGACGCGGTGTATGAGAACGCCCGCGAGGTGCTGCGTCAGGCGACGGCGAAGAAGCTGCCACCGGAGGAGGCCCGAGCGATCCTTGATCGTGTGGGCAAGATCGCAGCCGGTTCGGGTCGCCGCTGGGAACGCTACACCACGCTCAAACTGGCCGACATCATGGCTGGGCAGGACGGCTTCGCGGATGTGGCTCTGGCCCAGGCCAGGAAAGCAGAGCGACTGCTCACCGACGACGACGATCTTACGGTGCGAATGAACACACTCGAAACACTGGTGCGCTCCTTGCAGGCCGCGAAGAAAGCGGACGAAGCCAAACGCTACGAGACGCAACTGCAGAAACTCGTCGCCCGGGAGTGGCTCGATTTCGCAAAGGCTAATCCGGCGTTCAAGGTGGATGAGTTCAAGGGCCGCAAGGGCAAGAGCGATCGCGTGGTGCTGGTCGAATGCTTCAGCGGCACGAAGTTCGAGCCGTCCGCAGCGATCGACGCCGCCCGCGACGGGCTCCTGAAAATGTACAAGCCCACCGATGTGATTGTGCTCACCTATCAGTTGCCGCTCAACGGCGACCAGAACCCGATGCTCGTGCCCGAAAGCCTCGAACGCATCCGGCAGTACACCGAACAGGTCCGCGCCGGGCAGCATGCCCTGGTCAGCGGCAAGAAATCGATCGGCATCAAAGGCGAGACGCGCGTCAAGGACGCTGAGAGCATTTTCACGACGCTCCGCGACCGGATCAACGAAGAACTCGAGCAGCCCGCCAAAGTGAAACTCACACTGAGCGTTACGCCGGTCAAGGATGGCTACACCGCCAAGGCGACCGTCACGGATCTGGAGAAGCCCGCTGACACCATGAGCTTGCGCTTCGTGCTGGCGGAGGAGCGGATCCGCTGGCCGGCGCTGAATGGCACCAAGTTCCACCAGATGGTCGTGCGGAGTTTCCCCGGCGGCACGAAAGGCTTCCCGCTCACGAAGCCGACAGCCGAGCAGACGGTCACGATCAACCTCGCCGAGATCAAAGCGGCCCTTGCCAAGACGCTTGGAGAGTTGAGCGCCGAAGGTGAACCGCTGCCGGTCGCCAAGCTGGCCGCACTGAAGAACCTCAGGCTGATCGCGTTTGTGCAGAACGACGCGACCAATGAGATTCTGACCGCGGCGGACGTCGAGTTGAAGTGAGAGCATCACCAGTCCGCAGCGCAAGCAAGGCAGTGGTTACAGGGTTCGCTTCAAGTTGTTCGGGTCTTCAGGACGATAACGATTGCGCAGATTGCGCCATCGAGTGAAGTTACCTGGAGACTTTTCCAATGAAGCGTTTTAGCATTCAAGCCCTCAGCGTTGCGGCCCTTTTCAGCGGTTTCGGGCTCAACGCGGCACTCGCACTCCCGCCGGCTCCGAAGCCCGAGGAGATGGCGAAAGTGCAGCCCAAGCAGGCCGGCGTCGAGGTCACGAACCTCACGCCCGCCGAGATTGCCCGCTGCCGGGTCGAGCCGTATCCGAACGCTCAAAGCCCCGCGGGCTACGTGCTTCT
>JBGSSZ010000400.1:0-6639 GCA_041736785.1 Limnoglobus sp. | reverse complement strand
CCGCCGCACGGTGGCATCGCGCTCGGGCTCGACCGCTGGTGCATGATGCTCGCCGGGACGACGAACATCCGCGACGTGATTGCGTTTCCGAAGAACCAGCGGGCACGGGACCTGATGACTGGCGCCCCGGCTGTCGTCGAGGCGCGGCAGGTGAAAGACTTGGGTCTGAAAATTCAGTGAGCGACTACTTCGGCAGATCGAAGTTGTAGTCGTTCTTGCCGGACTTGAGTGTCGTCGTCAAGCCTGCGGTCGTCACGTCACCGTACTTCTCGGGCAGGACACTGGCCGGCGGTCGCTCGGCGTTGGCCCCCGTTGTGGCGACGGCACCGCGACGGCCTCCGCCCGCAGTGTCCGGGCGGGATCCGCCGGTGGTTGTGCCCGGCGTGCGGTCGTAGACATACATCCTCACTTCACCCGCAGGAATGCCCGCGAGTGAGTAAGTGCCATCACTTTGGATATCGGCACCGTGTGTCAGGTTGCTTTTATCGACAAAGACCACTGTTCCGTGTGTGACCAGTTTCCCGTCGTATTTGACCGTGCCGGTCACATCCGCCTTGCCCGATCCGCAGCCGGTGACTGCGAACACGGACAAAGCGAAGACGGTAGTCATCCAAGACCGAATCATGATGGTCATCCCTTGGGCCAATGCTTAGTCCACGTTGACAGATTCACCGCCGGCCCGTGTTCCGAGAGCGACGATCACCGGTTTGCCACCGACGATGGCGCGGCCGGCAGTGTAGGAGATGAACCGAACGGAGCCATCGCCATTGGCGAAGTTCGCACCATTCACGTGATTGCTCCAGAAGTTGTTGAAGGAGCAAAAGTTCAAAATGCTCCCCTGCTGGAACGCCGAGGGATAAATACAGGACGGACCTGAACTGCCACCCTGCTGCGTGTACGGTGAGCCCTGAGTGTTGGCGGTGTACTGGACGGTATCGTATTCCCAGTCATAAGTGCCGTAGTTCCAGGTCCACGAGCCGACATCGCTGTTGGGGTTGTTGTGGACCACATCCAGCGACTGCCACCAGCCGAAGCCGAAATCGTTATCCGGCGGACGATCGCCGATCATGATGGTATTGCTCAGACCGTCTTTCACTTGGGCAAAAGCCACTTTCGAACGCCAGTAGATGAGCCCGTCAGAGTTTGGCCAAGTGTTGGCCCAGGAGTTGGTGCCACCGACTGCGGCGTAGAAGGTCAGGCCGGCACCGGTGACACCGCTGCCACCCCCGGCTGACCCGCCACCGAAGCCTTTATGGTTACGCGGATCAGACGGACACTGGAAATTCGGCACGCCGAGAGCGCCGTTGTTGTTGGTCGGGATGCCGTAGGGCCCACCGCCGCCCGCAGGTGACAGGGGGAGCGAACGATACAGATTGTCAAGCTCCATGTAAGGCATGGCCAGCGACATCCAGCTCTGGATGCGCTGCTGTGCGGGGATCGTCCCCAACCGCCATTGAGCGAAGCTGATGCGACCGTTTCGCTGATCGCCCGTGGCACCAATACCGGGTGGCAAAGCGTGGTTGATTCCTTCATAGCCGTGAAGCGCCAAAGCCATCTGCTTGAGATTGTTGACGCAACGGGTCTTGCTGGCGGCTTCGCGGACCTTTTGCACTGCTGGCAGCAGCAAACCGATCAGAATCGCAATGATGGCAATCACGACGAGCAGTTCGATCAGCGTGAATGCGCCTCGACGATAACGTGGAAATGATCTCATCGCACCCTCGGAAAAATAGGACTCAGGGGCTGAATCGATTGAAACGCTCCTGAGGTATGGAGACGATTGCATCATACTCCACGCCGGAATTGCTGTAAACGAGGAAATCAACCACTTTCAGAAAATTTGGGCGGCATGTGCGGCTCAAAAACTCGCAAATACGGCTCTCCAGACTGGAAAATTGCTTTGGATCAGCAGTGATAAGCCAAGACAACGCCACGATCGGTTGAGAGGAGAGTTCGCTATTCTATGCCGGAATACGCATTCGATTCCTGCGACCCGCCGGCACGAGTCTGCAGAGCGGCCAGAATCCCGATTGGCAGCTTGCGTCCAATGAATCGCGTGCTGCCGTCTGCGAAGGAATAGGTCGCACCCTGACCATGGAAGCTGTAGATCGCGTTGTCGTTGGTAAAGTTCATGCCAAAATGAATTCCAGAGATTGGGTCGAGATGTCCAACGAGATCGATGGGGGCTTCCGCATCGGCCCACGCGGCACCAGTCACGCTGCCAGGCTGCTGCCGGTTGTTGATGTAAAGTGTCGGTCGACCAACGTCTTCCACATACGTCAAGGTGTTCGACGTGCCGTCTTTAACATCATCGCTTCGAGCTCGGGAATTGGTCTGCATCAGTCCTAAGTTCGATCCCAGTGGTGCTCCCTTGGAGCCGCCATAGTTGAAAGGAATAAGGTTGAAGTTGCCGGCGGTTGTACCCGTGTTGTAAGCGGGTGTGCCGAGGAGCACAGACCTGCTTACGCAGTAATCACTGATTCCGCGATTGCCCGCAGCGCGAATTCCCTGACGCGGATTCGACGGGCAGAGAAAAATCGCGGGCTGGTCCTCAGTCACCATTTGGGGCAAGCTAGGCGTAACCACTACGTTGCCACCAGCATCCCAGTTGCTCGATAAGTCGTACCTCTTGAAGGTGCTGTCCTGTTCAATGAACTGCATGATCCAAATCATGCTGCCGTGAGCAGCTTTCGGCTGACCAGGATTAGCAGCTGTTGTGGAAGCATAGGGATACACGTGATAGGTCTGCTCGTGCATCTGCAGGGCCAAGCCCAGTTGCTTCATGTTGTTGACGCACTTGGTCCGGTTGCCCGCTTCGCGAACCTTCTGCACGGCTGGGAGTAGCAAACCGATCAGCACTGCGATGATCGCGATGACGACGAGCAGTTCAATGAGAGTGAACGCTGTTCTGCGACGATTGGAGAGAATAGTCACGGGAATCTCCCTTGGAATAATACTCAGCAAAGCTGATAAAAACAGCTTAAGTGCCCGTTGGGGGCTTGTCAACCCGGTAGACGCTCCGGGTGCTGACAATATCGTAAAAACCGATTCTGCCGGTCTCGCGTATTCTACATCAGCTTTTTCGCCGCTGCGAGCAGCTCCTCGCAAGCACCCTGCAAATCGCGATTTCCGAGGCTCTTGGCCTTGGTGAGACCCTTCTCGGCGAAGTACCTCGCCTTGGCACCGTTGCGAATGCTCAGCATCGTTTCGGCGGCTTTCACATACAGATTGCCCTCGCCGGGATGGCGATCGATCACGGCATCGAAGGCTTCGACCGATTTCTCAGGTTCGTTCATCTTGGCATAAAGTGCCGCAGTTCTCAGGCCATACTCGTTGGCCCGTTGTGCGGAGTTGTGAGCCGCGTCCCAGGCGTTGCCCTCATTCAAGGCTTTCAGGGCTTCCTCATTATTTCCCATGGCCACGGCCCCGGTCATCATGGTGGCAAAGAACGGATAGCGGTCCGCCTTTTCAGCATCGATGGGCCGGGCAGCACCTGTACGGGCAAACGCCACGGCGAGTTCATGCGACTGCAGCTTGATCGCGGCCCGCATGGCGTCTTCGAGTTCGACGAGCGTGAGGTCGTCCATGGGCAGCGAGCCGAGTTCGGCGGCATTCATCGCACTCAGATCGCGTTTCGCGGACGTGGCCACCGGAGCCGGGGCATCCGCTGCAGCCATGGTCAGGCCCAGCTTGTGACGAACTTTGTCGAAATCATAGAAGCGGATGCTCGCTGTGCCGCCTTCGGGGCCGCGTTTACGCGGCGCGCTTGAATCGAGGCAGTCTTCCAGGAATCGCAGCAGGCCGAGGAGCTTTTTGCGGAGCAGCGTGCTGCCGACGGCGTCGATCGGTGTCGCACCATTCAGGGCTTTGAACGACTTGCCGGGCAGGACATCGTTGAGGTAGCGTTCCGCATGCTCGCTCATCTTTTTCTCGGCTTCCTCGGCTGAGGCGGCCCGCAGTGGATACGCCACGGCTTCGAGGCCGATGTCGGCGAAGTTCACCGGCCCGATTCCGGGCACCGGTTCGCCGACGGCGAGGGTCACGCGATCTCGCATTTCGACGGCAATCCGCTCCACGCTCTCCTGATTCACGTGCCAGAGCCGGATGGCCCCCTGCCCAACCATGATGTTCGCCACGACCTTGCCCATGACCGTGCCGGTGTCGAGCAGGCTGGGCAGTTCTTCGACGATCAATGCACTGAAAATCCCATTCTGTTCGTCGACCTGCGCGCCGAGCAGTCGACGCTCCTGCTCCATGACTTGCAGCAATTTGAAGACCGCATCACCGTCGCGAATGGGCAGCACGATGCGGTGCTCGACAAAATCGGTGTCATCGAGAGCACCGTCGGCGCACTTGAGGACTTCGAGCAGGGCTCCGGTCTCTTCGGCACGGAAGTCGTCGGCTTCGAGTTCGAGGGACTTGCTGAGCTGCACGATGGCGGGTCCGTTTTCACCGAGCCAGGCGTGGATGAGCCCGAGATTGAAGAGAGCCGCGGCGTCGCTCGGGAATTGCTTGGCGAGGGCGTCGAGTGCTTTCTTGGCGTCGCTGAGTTTGCCTGTGTCGGCACCCGGCGGCAGGGGGCGACCTGTGGCACGAAAGCTGTACTTCTTGCGTGCCGCGGAAGGCAAGCGGGCCTCGTCGCCAAAGATACCCTCATACTGCGCTTTGAGCTCGGGATCAGCCGGGTTGAAGTGGATGGCCCGCTCCATCGCAGCACGCGATGCAACCGGGTGGTTCATCAGCGTTTCCTGCCGGGCGATCAGCTCATAGACATTGGCAAGCTGCGGGGCGGCGTCCGGTGAATACGCGTCGGCGGCCTTGCGAAAGAGCAGCAACGCCCCGATCACTTCCCCTTCCTGCAGCCGGAAATAACCGCGCAGAAGATTCGCCATCGCGAAATCGGGTTGCAGCGAGAGTGCCTTCTGCAACGCTTCTTCTGCTTCTTCGGTCTTCCCCTCAGCGGCGAGAATGTTGGCGAAATAGCACCACACTTGCGGACGGTCACCGTGGGCCTTCGTCAGATCGTTCATGGTGCGCAGTGCGGCATCGTGTTGTCCCTGCTGCTGCTGATCGATCGCGAGTTCGACGGTGTCGAAGTACGGAGAGCAGCACCATTTAGCCTTTTTTCCGCTGCCGCAGGGGCAGTTGTCGTAAGCGTTAATAGCCATTTTCGAGTCGATTCCCGTGTACGGAGGGGCGGCGTGAGTGCGCCATGTTCCCGTCAGGATACGTTCTCAAGCCAGCCGTGAAAACAGCTTCCCGAGGTTTGACAGTCGGAAATGCTGACCTACGGTTCGGTGAGGGTTGACGGCACGTTCAGTACGACCGCTCCCCCTTTCCATGCTGAGCGGATTTTTCGGCTGCGAAAGCACAGTACAAGGATACCGACATGGTGACGAACGATCTGGGCGCGTGCGAGTGGTTCGTCTGGGATCTCCGCCGGTCGTCGCTCATCGACCGCGGTCAACTCGATTCGATCGTCAGCGAGTTTCTCAAGCGGAACCCGCGGGCCGAGGCACCAGCACTGGCTGAATATCTGGTCCAGCACGGGACGCTCACCGAATTTCAGGCCGAGCGTGTGCTCAACGGCAAGACCGCCGGCCTCGTGCTCGGGCCCTACGTCCTCACCGACTCCATCGGTCAGGGGAGCATGGGACAGGTCTACAACAGCACTTCGAAGAACGACAGCAACTGGTATGCGGTGAAAGTGCTGCCACGAAGGAGCATGTGGAATGTGCGGCTCGCACGCCGGCAGGTCCGCAGCTTCGGGCAGTTCTCGCACCCGGTCGTCGTGCCCTTCGTCGATGTCGGCACCGCGGGCGGTCTGCACTACCTTGTCTGGCCGCTCGTCGAAGGCACCAGCCTGGAAAGCATCGTCACGCAGCAGGGTCGGCTTCCCGTCGATCAGTCCGCCCACATCGGCGTGCAGGTCGCTCAAGGGCTCAACATCGCCCATCAGAACAATCTCTTCCACGGACTGGTCAAGCCGTCGAACATCATGATTGGCTCCGACAGCCAGACCCGCATCCTCGACTTCGGCATCGGCTCACTGCTCGTCGAGAACGAAGGCGAAAGCCTCGTCGACACCATGAGCACGGCCAACACGCTCACCAGCGGACTCGACTGTGCCGCCCCGGAAAGCATCCTCGACCCGACACAGCGCACCCCGGCTGGCGACCAGTACAGCCTCGGCTGCGTGCTCTATTACTGCCTGACAGGCCATGTGCCCTTCCCCGAGGGTTCGGCCGTCGAGAAGATGATGGCCCACCAGAGCAACGAACCGACGGCGATCAAGGAATACTCGCCCGATGTGCCGGATGGCTTCATCGAAGTGGTGCAGCGACTGATGGCGAAGAAGCCGGAAGACCGCTACAACGGCTGCGACGAAGTGGTGGAAGCTCTAGAGGCGTACCTCGGTGAATCGTCGAATGCGATGGCCGAACCGGTGTTGGTCGGTGCCTCCGCCAGCGGTCGCCCGCAGACAGCGAGTGCCCCGCAGCAGCGGAGCCATGTCCCGCAGCCGCGTGCGAATCCTACGGCCCGCAGCGGTGGCTCGAACCACCGGATGAACGGTCTCGGCACAGGCCCGACCCCGGTGCCCGGACCAACGCGTCTGGGTGGTCCGCCCGCGGCTCGGTC
>JBGSSZ010000392.1:0-2887 GCA_041736785.1 Limnoglobus sp. | reverse complement strand
GGCAGCGGATCGAGTCGCAGCATCGCTTCGCGATCCGAGCCATTCACCGTCAACGGCACACGGCCACGCAGTGTGATGGTGTGGGGTCCGACTCCGCGGACGGGCAGCGTGAACCGCAAGCCGTCGGCGACGGGAAACGCCGGCACGCCATCGAGAGTGACGGCCTCCAGCGCGATCCCCTGCACCGGCAGTGTTGCAATCTGCTCGGCATCCAACGCGGACACCGCCGTGAGTGTCAGGTCGAATGTCGCGTGGGTTTCGTCCGCGCTGCCGACGATGGTAGCACCCGTGAACACCACACCCGGACGCCGGGCACCGGGCAGCGGATCCAGGCGATCAAGAAGTGCAGACGAGACAAAGGCCATCGCATCCGAATCCCGGACATACACCGTTGGCATATCCGTCCTTTGTGCCCAGAGCATTCCGCCGATGAGCGCGACAGCTAACGCTGCGACCCGCCGGGAATGCCAGAGCTTTCTCAGAGTCCACGTCATCACCATTGCGATCACAACGATCAACGTCGCCAGCATGACAACGACGCCGTTGTGCAGGTGCACACCGCTGCCGGGCAGAGCGAGTCGATATGCGCCGCGTTCGGTCCAGGTCGCTTCGATGGGGCGATCGAGTACAGTCGCGGTCACATCCGGGCGCGTCACGACAAGACCACGAAGTTGTGCCGGGAGTGAGTACAGCACTTCGAACTCTTCCGGCACACCCGCGACTGGCAATTGCAAAATCGATTCCCCGGCGGCATGATCGACGTATTTCCCATTCACGGTCGCCGACTGCACAATGCTGCCCGTGGGGAGTGTGATGGGCAGCACGGTGGCCCCGGCACGGTGAACCGTGCCCACCAGACGCACACGCACTGTGCCGGCTTCATCGATGGTCGCCGTGGCGTCCGCATTGAAATCCCACGTCGAAGGTGCCGTCGCGTTCGGAGTGACCGCCGGGACCGCGGTCGGCGTGGGCACGATCACGAGCGACGATTCGCCATCCCGCGAGGTGTAGGGCTGCTCCAGCGTCCGATCTCCGCGGCCCGGAAAGCTCAAGCCGGTTTCGAGATTCACCGTGAGTGTGCCATCGAAGGGGATCGGCTTCTCCGGCACCAGTCGCGGGATTGGAATGGGTTGATCCAGCACAATCGGTGGGCCAATCAGGTCGAAACGGGCTTCCACGACTTGCCCGGTAGTCCAGGGTCGTGAAGGCTCCATTGTCAGCGTCGTCGTGTTCGCAGTGACAGTCGCAGCGACATCGTCCGGGCTGAACCGCACCGTGCCGGCGGTGTAGCCCGCAGGCAACTTGAAGCCGACGCTAAGGACTGGCCCGCTCTGCACCGCGAACTCCACTCTGACTGCGACGCGATTGCGAGTCGGGCTCAGTTGCCAGTCGAGGTCGATGGTCTGGCTGGTACTCGGCTGCACGGGACTCAGCACAATCGCGGGAGGTTTGCGTTGCGGATTCTTGGTGCGCCACGAACCGTTGAAGACCAGCACGACACCGCGCTCGGTGAGCGGAGCCGTGCGCGTGAGGGTGTAGTCACCGGGGTCCCAGGATACGAGTCGCGGGTCGGCACCGACGCGGAGTTCGATCGTGTCGCTGCCAATCGCGCCGACGCCGTGTACCCCGGCGCAAGGCCAGGCGGGGCCGCTTTCGGGAACGGAAAACGCCGTCAGAATGCTCACACGGCCGTGATTCGCAGGATCGCGCAGCGTCACGGTCAGCAGGTGATGGATCGCATCGTACCGCCACGGATCGCGGTTTGGCGTGACGACATCGACGACACGCACATCGGGATCAACGCGAAACGACCACGCCACACACGGCCCGCGAAGGGCATCGATGTCGAAGTCCAACGTCCCCGTGCCGGCGGTGATGTCGTACTTGGCACTGCGGCTGAAGCTGGCACCACTCGCGGCGGCAGCCGGATTTACGATGGCCAGATCGAGCTTGGACCGACCGCCAAACGCGATCCGCCAGCGGTACACATTCGGCTTCGCCGAGGGGTGCGGCCCGGACACGAGGGCGTCGCCGGTGCTGAGGGACCGATCGTGCGGCAGATCAAGTTCGAGCACGGCGATCGCTACTGTCGGCAGGCGGAGATCATAGCGGAGGATCCCCGGCTCCTCGCGGCCTCGTGCTGACCAGCGAAACGTCAACTCGCGACCTGACGCGGCATCGATCCAGAGTCGCGTCCCCGCCCGGCTGCGATCCAGCGTCGCCGCCGCACCTGCCTTCCACTTGGGTTCGGCAATTGCAATCGAGAGCGGACCGAGTGTGAGAGCGGTCGAGCCTGTCGCCGCGATCCGCAGCGTGCCCTCGCCGACAAGGTCGCTGCCATCGAGCGTTGCGCTGTACGCGGCAGTCAGGATCGTGGCAGGAGCCGCATTCGCGTGCTGCAGCTTAGTGTTGAATTCCGCGAGCGGCAGCATCTGCAGCTTGCCGGCACTGGCGGGAGGAAGCTGACCTGCGGCCAGTGCGATCCGCCGCAGCGGGAATGGATCCACTGCAGCCGCAGCGACAGGAAAGAGCGACAACCGCGGCAACATCTGAGCGCCGGCAGGCACGGCCAGCAGCATCAGCAGCAGGATGACCCGCATCACGATGTCGCCGCCTGCGGAATCTCGGGCGTGTTCGACCGCCGTGATGAGAGGTCGATCGTCGGGCTCGATGGCGCGGGTTTCACCACCACACTACTGCGGCTGAAGGTGGCTGTGGAGGAATTGGCCTGCCAGCTTCGCAGCAGTTTCTGACCCAGCAGCACGACCGCGAGGAGTGCCAGTCCCGGCTGTGCCAGGCTCGCGAATTGCGCGATCGGCTGCGGCCAGAGGATCGCTTCGACCGCGAGCAAGGCAGCGATCACGCCCAGCATTGCCACCCGCCACGC
>JBGSSZ010000391.1:0-3702 GCA_041736785.1 Limnoglobus sp. | reverse complement strand
GGAAGCAGCGGCGCGGTCCGCCCAAATCGGCATCGCCGAATCCGAATTCTATCCCGCCATCGGCATCGGAAGCACCATCGGCTACGCCGCTTCCAACTTCCCGGATCTCTTTGCTCAACCCTCGCTGTACGGCAGCGTCGGGCCCGGGTTCCAGTGGAAGATCCTGAACTACGGACGTCTCCAGAACAACGTCCTCGCCACGGACGCACAGTTTCAGGCTCAGGCCGTCAACTATCAGAACACCGTTCTCAGGGCGAATCAGGAAGCGGAAGACGGCATTGTGACGTTCTTGAAATCGCACCAGCGGGCGAAGTACGCTGCCGAGGGTGTGACAGCCGCAGACAAGGCCGTGAAAGTCGCACTGGCTCAATACAAAGCTGGCCTCATCGATTTCAATCGCGTGGCGCTCCTCGAGCAGAACCTCGTCAGCCAGCAGAATCAGCTTGCCCAGGCTCGCGGCCAGATTGCGCTCGGGTTGATCCAGACCTACAGAGCACTGGGCGGCGGCTGGGAGTTGGGCCGCGAGAATTGCATGCCGATCGCGGATGTGCCGCCGGTGGTCGTGTCCTCGTTCACGAAGCAGCCGAGTGCCAGCGGTGTCGTACCTGCGGAATTCAGTGAAGCGAAAAGCGAGTTTCAGCAGGTGAAGCCGGAGATCAAAGCCGCGGTCAGGGTGGAGAGCAAACCCGCCGACAACAGCACCATGTTCAATGGCACGTTCTGGCAGCGCCTGGGTGTGAAGCAGTAAACCCGTTCAGCCGGGCTTGGGATCCATCGACGCCCGCAAATCATGGATGGGCTGCTGGCTCACCTGGATCAGGCCATCGCGCGGACTGTCGAGGTCGGCGACCAGCCAGATCACGGCGGCGAAGGTCAGGGCAACAGCCAGGATCGCCGGCGAACGCTGCGTGCGGGTCAGACCGCCATGGTACCCCATCACGCAAAACGAGAGCGCAGTCACCACGGAGAGTGCGATCCAGACTGTCGCGGGGATGCGGCTTCGCAATCCCGCCTGCACCCGCTTGGTGTGCAGATCGATCACTTCATTCAGCGATTCGACGAACAAGCCGACGGGAATCGAACGCGGATCCTGCTGCGACGATGCGACCGCCTCGGTCCAGAGGAGATCCTGCAACTCCACCGATTTACGGAGCGGCACTGTGAGATCCGAGGTGTTCTTCATTTGGATGCGGAGGTCCACGTAGTCGCGCAGCAGTTGTTTCACTTTGGTCGCGCGGGCATCGGGCAGCATCGCGGCGCGGAGATAGGCAGTGCCGATGGCATTGGTTTCATCGAGCAATGCGCGTCGGCGGTCGTCGTAGCGTGAGGCCGCGATCCCGAACGTGAACGCGAGCAGGAATGCCAGCAGGCCAAGCTCCGTGGCGACCATACCGCCGACCAGTCCCTCTTTCTCAGGATTCGATCGACTTCGCCACCAGCCAATGCGATAGCCGATCTCGACCGCGGCGAGGATGGCGACCAGTGCAATGAGGAAGAGAACCCCGAGTGGAATTGCGTCAATCGCCGCGGTTTCGGCCATCGCTTCCTCGCTGCCTGAGATCGATTACCTGCGGCCGAAGCCGGGTGCACTCTCTACTCTGGCTGCGGACGCGAGCAAAATCAACTGCCTCTGAGGCAGTCCGCGCTGGAAATGTCGAGCCGGGTCACTACTCCCGGCAAAGGCGATTCCGTGTGGGCGAGCTTAGCCGACGAACATACCGCCGCTGCGGGCGTCCAGCAGATCGAACCCTAAGCCATTGCTTGTGATGTTGTTGGCGATGTCGATGCCGCGATAGGAGGTGACCCGGCTGCCGTCGGCGGAACCGGTGACGAGTTCGCCTCTCCCGTCGCCATCGAGATCACGGGCGAGGATTCGCACTCCGCCGCGGCTGGCCGTGCTTCCGGCGAAGAAATCGGCAATGGCACTTTGAGTCTTGCCCTGGCTGGTGAGCAGCGTCTGACCGTTGAGGACGCGGACGCGCGGAGCACCGCCAGGCCCGGCGGCGACGATGAGCTCCGCAAAGCCATCAGCGTTCACATCGGCCAGCGCGACAAACGCCCCATTGCGGAGTGTGGGCTCGAACGCGAAGAAGTCGCCGAACAGCTTGGGCCCGCCGTTGTTGGTGAGTGTGGCACCATTGAACACGGCGATGCGCGGCCCACCCCCGAAGCCGGCACTGACGGCAATGTCGCCGATACCGTCGTTGTTGAGGTCGCCCACGGCCGCGCGGGCCCCACCGCGGAAGTTGACATCCTGGATGCCGAAGAAGTCTGCAATCTGACTGAAATCCTTGCCACTGAAGATGCGGACGCGGGGCCCGCCGCCTTCGTCGGGCGTGATGATGATGTCGGCGACGCCGTCGTTGTTCACGTCGCCGAGCGCGACAAAGACGCCTCGACTGAAGTCGCCGAACGGGTTGACCGTGAAGAGCAGTTCCTGGGTCGCGGAGTTGATGACTCGGACAGTCGCCTGGATGCCGATGCCGGTCGCGATGGCGAGATCGGGGACACCGTCGTTTGTGAGATCGCCCGTAGCGACGCGGACACCACCCGTGAAGCTGGCATCAAACGCGGTGATCGTGCGGACGTTGGTGCCGACGCTGTCGGTGAGGATCACCGTGGGGCTGCCGCCGCTGCCGCCGCCGACAGCGAAGTTGCCGCTGTTGAGTTGCGTGTTCGGCCGGGCGAAGGCGTTGGAGAACTGCGACGTATCGCCAAGCTCGTCGTGCGTGGCCGTGGCGGTGACGAACGAGCCGGACGCACTGGTCGCGAGGAGGTAGGTAAACGTGCCTGTGCCGTTGGCATCGGTGGTGGTGCTGAGGGTCTCGACGAACGTCTGGCCTTCGCCGGCTCCGCTGGGATCGGCGGTCGCGTTGGTGAACAGATTGATCGCATATTTGGTGTTGGCGATGCCGGTGAAAGTGCCGGAGACGGTCTGGCCACTGGTGCCGCTCTTCACGGAGGTGATCAGCGGAGCCTGAAGTCCGGCGTTGGCGGTAGTGTCGATCTGGATTCCGAGCCCACCGTTGTCGCGGATACTGTTGGCCTCGATGCGGATGAGCCGGCTGGTGTCGAGGACGGCAATCCCCGCGCTGGTGTTCATGGTGATGGTATTGCCACGGATGGCGTTCTCGGCGCCTGCGATGATGCCGCCGGGCGGGGCACTGCTTGCAGCACTGCTGACTCTGATACCGTTGCCGGTGTTGGCGAGCGGGGTGCCGATGAGGCTGAGACCGATGCGATTCCCGGCGACGATGTTGCCGTTGGTGGTAGCACCTTGGATGAGCACGCCAGCCGTGGCGTTGCCGCTGATGAGATTGCCGAGCCCGGCCGCGACGCCGCCGATGGTGTTGCCCGCGGCTCCATTGACGAGCGCGATGCCGCCACCCTGATTGGGCACGGCAGAATTGCCAATCTGATCCGTGCCGATGAAGCTGCCCGCGATGAGATTGGTGTAGCTGTTGTCGATGCGGACACCGAAGCCGCTGTTGCCACTGATGATGTTGCGTTCGTTGGTCCCGTTGCCGCCGATGCGGCTACCGAGGGAGCCGTTGACGATGCTGATGCCCGTGCCGTTGGCCTGAGCCGCCGTGCCGTTCTGCGTGGTGCCGATGAAGCTGCCGAGGATGACGTGCGAGCCACCGCCGCTGAGCCGGATGCCCGACCCGGCAAAGCCGCCAATGGTCAGCGACTTCACGGTGC
>JBGSSZ010000370.1:0-14623 GCA_041736785.1 Limnoglobus sp. | reverse complement strand
CCCACGGTGTCGCTGACCGCGCCGCCTGCAGCCCCCGCGATCCTGCCGGCCGTCTACCTCGAACCTCCCCGCTAGAGCATTGTGAGTCGTTGACTCATGCTCGCGGACCACGATTACACCCCGAACGAGGCGTCACGGATGACCCGCATAACACTGTCACTGCTGCTGGCGGCGATCGCGCTGAGCAACGGGTGCGCGGCCATGAGCAACCCGGTTTCCTCCGGGATCCCCGTGCGGCGGCTGCCCGCGGAAGTGCTCAGCCGGCCCCGATCCGAAATGGTCGATATCCCGCTGACGCTCCTGCGCTTGCCCGAGGCGGATGAATACAAGCTCGCCAAGGGTGATCTCCTGGCGGTGATTGCCGGGGATCTCTTCGGCCCGGAAAACGTCCAGCCGCAAGTCTCCGTCCCGCAGCCCGGCGAAGGGACTGAAGCCACCGTGGGCTATCCGGTTCCCGTCCGCGACGACGGTACCATCAGCCTGCCGACGACCAAAATCAAGCCTATTCTGGTAAAGGGCCTGACCACGGTCGAGGTCGAGGCACTGCTGCGCAAGCTGCTCACCGGCGATCCGGACACACCCGGCAGCGTGAAGCTATTTCCCCCGGGCGGGGCCAAGATCAGCGTGCAACTCATGAAGAAACGCCGCTACCGCATCAATGTGGTCCGCGAAGATACCTCCGGTATTCCGACCAACGTCGGCGGTACCTTTACGTCGACCAATCGCCGCGTCGGTACCATTGTCAGCCTCGAAGCGGGCAAGAACGACGTGCTCACCGCGCTGAACTTCACCGGTGGCCCGCCTGGTCTCGACGGCAAGGCCGAAGTCATCATTGAACGCGGCACCTATTCAATGGATGATCCCTTCAAGGGCATTACCCGCGTCCCGTTGAAGATTTTCCCCGATCAGAAGCTCACGATCTCGGAAGCCGACATCACGCTCAACGACGGCGATATTCTCCGCATCCCGGGTCGCGACGCCGAGGTGTTCTACACGGGGGGGATTCTCTCATCGCGGTCCTTTGCCATCCCCCGCGATTATGATCTCGACATCGTCCAGGCCATCGCCATCGCTGGCGGCCCGATCGTGAACGGTGGTTTCAATCAGAACGCCTTCGTGGCACAGTCGTTCGCGACCGGCATCGGCACTCCGTCGCCCGTACTCGTCAACGTGCTCCGCAAGCTGCCCAACGGTCAGCAGGTCAATATCCGCATCGACCTCGGTCGGGCCATGCAGGATCCCCGCGAGCGCATCTACATCCAAGCTAACGACTTCATCGTCATGCAGGAAAAGCCCGGCGAAGCCCTCGGTCGCTACCTCTATCAGACCTTCCGGTTCAACTACTTCCAGCAGATCTTCCAGACGAGTACTGGCAACCTGACCAATACGGCAATCTTGCCGTAACGGTAGCCTGAGCGAGTCAAAGTCAGCGGGCCGGGGAGGCAACTCCCCGGCCCGCGGTGTTTTGTTTCACCAGTCCGCAGCGCAAGCAAGGGAATGGTGTTTTGACTGCCTTGTTGGTGCTGTGGACTGGTCAGTTACTGCGGAGGATCACCGCGGCGGGGCAAGGGAAATGAATGACTGTGCCAGCGGCGTCGGTCGTGATCGCGGGGCGACGCGGGTACTGCGAATAGGCGTCGTCCTCCGTGGTCAACACGACACTCCAGCCGGGCTCGTTGATTGCGGCGACCACACCGGGATTGAGCGCGACGATCATCATCAGACTCTCGCCACCGGGCCGGGAGGTGCGACGGAGCAGCACACCACCCTCCGCGATCGCCTGAGCGTCATGCACACCGCCGGGGCGCAACGCGGGATCGATTCTGCGCAGTCGCAGCAGATCGCGATAGAGCCGCAGCGTGCCGGCGTGGGGCTCGGTCTCGCGCTCGTCCCAATCGAGCTTGCTGGCCCAGAACGTGCTCGTCGCCTGCGGATCCGGGATGCGAGTGCGGATCAGCGGATCGGTGAACGCGGGGAAGTGCCGGAACTCATGCCGGCGGCCTTCTGTCACGAGCTTGCCAAGCTCGGGGTTGTGATCGGTGAAGTAGAGGAACGGTGACGACGAGGCCCACTCCTGCCCCATGAAGAGCAGTGGCGTCTGTGGAGCGAGCAGTAGCAAGGCCGACGCGGCACGGTACATGGCGCGATCGACCTGATGGTTCAGCCGCTCGCCGAAGGCTCGGTTGCCAATCTGATCGTGGTTCTGGATGCAGACGACGAATCGACTGGGCGGCACGCCGTGTGTCTCGCTGCCGCGGGGGATGCGCTTGCGCAGCGAGGGCTGACCACAGTAGAACCAGCCTTTTTTGAGCGTGGTGGCGATGTCTTCCGCGGAGCCGGTGTAGTCGGCGTAATAGCCGTCGCTCTCGCCCGTGAGGGCCCGGCGGACCTGATGGTGGAAGTCGTCGGCCCAGACCGCGTCCATGCTGAAGCCACCACTGGCTCGGGGCTGAATCAATGTGACCTGGTTGCGCTCGTCCTCGGCGATCACCAGCGTGCGGCGATTGCGGTCGCGACCGGCCTGATGCACGCGGTCGGTGAGCAGGTCGAGGATATGCCGTTCTCCTTCGTCCATAATCGCGTGTGTGGCGTCGAGTCGCAGGCCGTCAGCGTGGTAGTCATTGATCCAGAGGAGTGCGTTGTCAATGAAGAAGTCTTCGACGCGTTCGCTCTCCTCGCCGTCGAAGTTCGGGCCGGTGCCCCAGTCGGTGTGGTGGGTGGTGGAGAAGTAGTAGGGGCTGAAGCAGGAGAGGTAGTTGCCGTCAGGTCCGAGGTGGTTGTAGACGACGTCGACAATCACCGCGAGCCCGAGCCGGTGGGCGGTATCGACGAACCGGCGGAAGTCGTCGGGTTTGCCGTAGCAGCGGGCGGGGGCGTAGAGGCTGACACCGTCGTAGCCCCAGCCGCGCTCGCCGGGGAAGTCGGCGAGCGGCATGACTTCGACCGCGGTGATCCCGAGATCGACGAGCTTGGGCAAGAGCGCGGTCGCCGCGGCGAACGTGCCGGCTTTCGTAAACGTGCCGACGTGCAACTCGTAGATCACCAGCGCTTCGGGCTCGATGCCCTTCCACACTTCGTCACTCCAGGTGAAGGTGGACGCGTCGACCACTTCCGACGGGCCGTGAACGCCGTCGGGCTGGAACCGCGATGCGGGATCGGGGAACGGGCCCTTGCCGTCGATGCGGTAGCGATAGCGGGTGCCGACGCTGGCATCGGGAACCGTGAGCGCGAAGATGCCGTCAGACTTCGTCATTGGCAGCGGTTTCGCGCCGTCGAGATCGAGTTCGACCGACTCGGCGGCGGGGGCCCAGACGCGGAAATCGACACCGTCGCGTGTGGGCCACGCACCGACGCTCGGCCGCGGGGCATGACTCATCGCTTGGCTCCTGACGGCTTGGCTGGCGTGGGTTTGAAGAGCAGCATCGCGAGCGGTGGCAAGGTCACAGGAATGGAATAGGGCTGCCCCTGCGACGGGACAGGCACGGCTTCCACGCCACCGAGATTCCCCTGCCCGCTGCCGCCGTAGATGGTGCCGTCGCTGTTGAGGAGTTCGGTCCAGAGCCCCTTGGCGGGGACGCCGAGTCGATAGTTGCGGCGAATCACGGGTGTGAAGTTGAAGGCCACGAGGATCGGCGGATCCTGCTCGAAACCGAGGCGCAGATACGCGAGGATGCTCTGCTCGCCGTCGTTGCCTTCAATCCACCGAAAGCCCGCGGGGTCGCAGTCCTTGGCGTGCAGGGCGGGCTCGGAGCGGTAGGCGTGGTTCAGGTCGCCGATCCAGCGGGCGATCCCGGCGTGCTTCGGGTCGTCGAGCAGATGCCATTCGAGGGCGGCGTCGTGGTTCCACTCGCGCCACTGGCCGAACTCGCCACCCATGAAGAGCAGCTTCTTGCCGGGCTGGGTCCACTGGTCGCCGAGGAGCAGCCGCAGGTTGGCCCGCTTCTGCCACTCGTCGCCGGGCATCTTGTCGAGCAGCGACTTCTTGCCGTGGACAACTTCGTCGTGCGACAGCGGCAGGATGAAGTTTTCGGAGTGGGCGTAGACCGAGCGAAACGTGAGTTGGTTGTGGTGGTACTTGCGGTTGACGGGGTCTTCCGCCATGTATTTGAGGGTGTCGTGCATCCAGCCCATGTCCCACTTGAGCCCGAAGCCGAGCCCGCCGAGGTAGGTCGGTCGCGACACCGAGGGCCATGCGGTGCTTTCCTCGGCGAAGGTGTGCACGTCGGGGAAGCGATCGTAGACCTGCTCGTTGAACCGCCGCAGGAAGGCGACGGCTTCGAGGTTTTCGCGACCGCCGTACTTGTTCGGGATCCACTCGCCCTCCTTGCGGGAGTAGTCGAGGTAGAGCATCGAGGCGACCGCATCGACGCGGATGCCGTCGATGTGGTACTTCTCGAGCCAGAACAGTGCGGAGTTGATGAGGAAGTTGGCGACTTCGTTGCGGCCGTAGTTGAAGATGTACGAGCCCCAGTCGGGCTGGTAGCCCTGTCGGCGGTCGGCGTGCTCGTAGAGGTGGGTGCCGTCGAAATAGCTGAGGCCGTGCCCGTCGCAGGGGAAGTGGCTCGGCACCCAGTCGAGTATGACGCCCACGCCGCGCTGGTGGAGCGCGTCGATGAGGTGCATGAAGTCCTGCGGGCTTCCGTAGCGACTGGTCGGGGCGAAGAAGCCCGTCATCTGGTAGCCCCACGAACCGTAGAACGGGTGCTCCATCACAGGCAGGAATTCGACGTGCGTGAAGCCGTGGTTGGCGAGATATTCGGGGAGCGCTGTGGCAAGTTCGCGGTAGGAGAGCGATGTGCCGTCGGGCTTGCGCCGCCACGAGCCGATGTGCATCTCATACACCGACACCGGCGCGGTCAGCCCGTTGCGGCCATTGCGGTGGGTCATCCATTCGGTGTCGGCCCAGGTGTAGGCGAGATCAGTGACCACAGAGCCGGTATCGGGAGCGACCTCGCAGGAGAAGGCATACGGATCGGCCTTGTCGAATGTGTAGCCGTTGGGCCCGCGGACGTGGTATTTGTAGCGCGTACCGGGCCCGACGCCTTCGATGAAGCCTTCCCAGAGGCCGGAGCTTCCGCGCTGCTGAAGCGCGTGCGAGTCGGGGTTCCAGCCGTTGAAGTCGCCGGTGACAGTCATGCGGTGCGCACTGGGTGCCCAGACGGCGAAGCGCGCGCCGCGGCGCCCGTCAGCCTCGGCGACATGGGAGCCGAGCTTCTCGTACAGGTGATAGTGCCGGCCTTCATTGAAGAGGTGAAGGTCGTCGGCGGAGAGCCAGGAGCGGTCGGTTGCGGTCATGGCGTGGCTTTCGGGGTGACGGGTGCGCCGCGATCAGCCGGCGCGTCCTGGGGATTGCGGAGAATGTCGAGGATGCCGAGCAGCGGGATCGTCACCCAGTCCGGGCGATGACCGAGCTCGTAGCCGAGCTCGTACACTGCTTTCGACAGCACAAACGCCTCGATCATGATCTTGAATTCGGCATCGGTGTCGGGCATGAATGCACTATGCCCGGCGGTGTCGCGGTAGGACCGCACAAACGTCAGCGCCACCCACCAGTACCAGTAGCGGACCCATGCCTCCAGTTGCGTGCGGTTTTCGGGCCGGATCGCCATCTGTTCGGAGCGCTCGTGCAGCGCCGTGTAGGCGGCGTAGTGAAACGACCGGATCATCCCGGCCACATCGCGAAGCACCGAGCGCTTGATGCGCCGATCGGTGACGGACCGCAGCGGTTCGCCTTCAAAGTCGATCAGCACAAAATCCTTGCCCGTATGCAGCACCTGACCGAGGTGATAGTCGCCGTGCAGGCGGAACCGCTGCCCGGTCATGCGCGTGGTGGTGACAGCCTGGAACCGTGCGAGCACTTCCGACTGCCGTGCGAGCACCTGCTTGGCGAGATCCTGCTGCTCTTCGGGGAAGTTCTTCATTCGTTTGGCGAGGGTCTGGAAGACACGGATCGCCTCGGTACGCATCGACTGATAGATCGAGCGCTGATAGGTCGGCGAAAAGGGCTCCGGGAGGAACGCCGGGTCCATCGGGTCAGCCGCCAGAGCCAGGTGCATCTCGGCGGTCCGCTTGCCAAGCGTGCGGATCGATTCCAGATAGGGGCCCATGGTCTCGTGTGCCAGTGACGGCACGTCCTGCTCGACAAGGTCGGCGATTGACGCGGGCAGGATCGGCGGGGTCTGCACGTTGCCATCCGCGGTCAGCACCTGCTCCAGATACTGACCGAGCGAGTCGAGTGTGTACTGCCAGCCGGTGCCTTGGTTCGGCACAAAACGCAAGAGAATCGCCGCGGTGAGCGGTTCGCCCTTCCGTTTCCGATATTCGAGGTAGCCGAGCACTTCCGGGCTGTGCGGGAACTTCTGCCGTTCGGAGAGGAAGCGGCCGATCTCGAGGTCGGGATTCAGGCCGTTCTCGACGCGGCGGAACAGCTTCAGAATGTAGCGGTCGCCAAAGACAATCGAAGTATTGCTCTGCTCCGCCTTGCTGAGCGTGGGTGCGGGTGCCTCGTCCTGGAGTTCCTTGGCGAGCGTGGAAAGCCCGACGGCGGCGAGCTTGCCGTCGCTGCCGGGGAACGTCGTGTTCTGAGCCATTGCGGCGAGCAGGGCCGACGAAAAATTCCCATCCCAGAGGGCATCGTAGATCACTACGGGCTCCGCACCTCGCAGTCGGGCGACCACGGCGTGAGGCAACTCCGCCAGCACGCGTTCCGCCTCCGCACCCCGTGCGGCAGCCAGCGGCAGTGTGTAGACTTCCGGATCAGTCTCCAGATAGGTCACTTGCAGGCCGGCTACGTAGACCGTGGTCTCGCCGACCGGGATCGGCACGACTTCCTGAATCTCCACATCGCGGATCTTGCGGTTCTTCCCGCCGAACCAGCGCCGCTGCGTGAGGAACGTCGGCAGCACCGCTTCGAGTGTCTCCTTCGCCGGTGCGGCGAGCAGATTCTCCCAGCCGCCTTTGACAGAGAGTGCCGGGAACTCCGTCGGCATGCTGGTGAGCCCGAGCACCGCTGGTCGCTGCGGTTGCAGGGCGAACCAGTTGAACGCGTGCGGCCCGAGCATCATCGGATAAAAGCCTTTGCCGATCGCCGGAAACTCGACCCTGCCAAACAGCTCCGTCGGCACTAGCCCGTGGTACTCATCCAGATTCAGTTCGACGTGCTGCGTGAAGCGCGAAAGATTCGCCACGACGAGGATCGTCTCATCGTCGAGCCGACGGATGTACGCGAGGATCTTGGGGTTTTCGGGCAGCAGGAACTCGATCGTGCCGCGGCCGAACGCCTGAAAGCGCTTGCGGAGATCGATCACCCGCTTCATCCACCAGAGCAGGGAATTCGGGTTGTTCTGCTGAGTCTCGACGTTGACCGCTTCGTAGTGGTACTCGGGGTCAATGATGATGGGGAGGTAGAGCTTCTGGGGGTTGGCCTTGGAGAAGCCTGCGTTACGGTCGCCGCTCCACTGCATGGGCGTGCGGACGCCGTTGCGGTCGCCGAGGTAGATGTTGTCGCCCATGCCGATCTCGTCGCCATAGTAGAGCACGGGTGTGCCGGGCAGCGAGAAGAGGATGCCATTCATCAGTTCGATGCGTCGGCGGTTGTTGCCGAGTAGCGGTGCGAGGCGTCGGCGGATGCCGAGGTTGATCCGCGCCTGCGTGTCGGCGGCATACGCGCGATACATGTAATCGCGCTCCTCGTCCGTGACCATTTCGAGCGTGAGTTCGTCGTGGTTGCGAAGGAAGAGGCACCACTGGCAGGCGTCGGGGATCGCCGGCGTCTGATCGAGAATGTCGATGATCGGGAAGCGGTCCTCGGTGCGGATCGCCATGAACATTCGCGGCATGAGCGGGAAGTGGAAGGCGGTGTGGCATTCGTCGCCGTCGCCGAAATACGCCACCGCGTCTTCGGGCCACTGATTCGCTTCCGCGAGGAACATCTTGCCCGGATGCGTTTCATCGACGTGCTTCCGCAGTGCTTTCAGGAATGTATGCGTCTCCGGCAGGTTCTCGCAGCTTGTGCCTTCGCGCTCGTAGAGATACGGGATCGCATCGAGCCGCATCCCGTCGACGCCCATGTCGAACCAGTAATCCATCAGCGGGAAGATCGCGTCCCACACCGCGGGGTTGTCGTAGTTCAGGTCGGGCTGATGGCTGTAGAAGCGGTGCCAGTAGTACTCCTTGGCGATCGGGTCGTAGGCCCAGTTCGACGTCTCGGAGTCGGTGAAGATGATGCGGGCGTCCTTGAACTTCTCCGGTGTGTCGCTCCAGACGTAGAAGTCGCGTTCGCTGCTCCCCTTCGGCGCACGGCGGGCCCGCTGAAACCACGGGTGCTGGTCGGAGGTGTGGTTGATGACGAGTTCGGTGATGATGCGCAAGCCGCGCTTGTGGGCTTCGCGGAGCAGTTCCTTGAAGTCGTCGAGCGTGCCGTACTGGCTGTGCACGGTGGTGTAGTCGGCGATGTCGTAGCCGTCGTCTTTCAGGGGCGACGGATAGAACGGCAGCAGCCAGATCGCGGTGACGCCGAGATCGAGGAGATAGTCGAGCTTGCTGGTCATGCCGCGGAAGTCACCGTTGCCGTCGGCGACCGAGTCGCAGAACGACTTCACCTGCGCTTCATAGATGATCGCGTCTTTGTACCAGAGCGGATCTTCTACCAGCGCAGCATGGGTCTGTGAATCGGCCATGGTCTCTCCGTGACTTACATGAAGTAATCGAAATCCTGCTCGGTGCGGACGTGCTGTCGCACACCGAACACGTGAGCCGGAACGACTTGGGGGTCGAGCGAGACATAATTGTGTCCGCCGTGCCAGAGGAAGTTTCCCCCGGCGAGCAGGTCGCTCATCTGATACGGGCGACCTGCTTCGATCCCGAGAGCCGCCAGATCGAGATCGATCCAGCCCGACTGCTTGTGGTTCGGGTCGAGGTTGACGACCGCGACGATGCGGTTTTTCCCCGTGGCGTCGGACTTACTGTAGCAAATGATCTCAGGGTTGTCGGTCGGATGGAAGACCAGTCCGCGGTCAGTCTGTAGAGCCGGGTTCTCCTGGCGGATGCGGTTCATCCGGGCGATGAATTCACTGAGATCGTTCGGGCCGCCCAGGGTCCAGCGGGTGATCTGATACTTCTCCGAGTCGAGGTATTCTTCCTTGCCCGGTGCCATGGGCTCGCTGACGCCGAGTTCGTAGACGGGTCCGTAGATGCCGTAGCTCGCGCCGAGCGTGGCCGCAAGCACGAGCCGGGCCATGAAGCCGGGCCGCCCGCTCCACTGCAGGAATTCGGGGAGGATGTCGGGCGTGTTGGGCCACAGGTTGGGCCGGAAGTACTCGCGCGATTCCGTCTGTGTCAACTCCGTGAAGTACGTGGTCAACTCGGGCTTGGTGTTCCGCCAAGTGAAGTACGTGTACGACTGGGTGAAGCCGAGCTTGGCGAGCCGCTGCATGACACGCGGCCGCGTGAACGCCTCCGCGAGGAAGATCGCCTCCGGGTGCTTCTTCTTCACTTCGCCGATCATCCACTCCCAGAACGGGAACGCCTTCGTGTGCGGGTTGTCGACGCGGAAGATCGTGACACCCTGCCCGGCCCAGTAGAGCACCACGTCGGCGAGCGCCTGCCAGAGACCCTTCCAGTCCGACGACTCAAAGTCGATGGGGTAGATGTCCTGATACTTCTTCGGCGGGTTCTCCGCGTACTGGATCGTGCCGTCGGGCCGACGGCGGAACCACTCCGGATGCTCCTTCACCCACGGATGGTCCGGCGAACATTGGTAAGCAATATCAAGCGCGATGTCGATCCCCGCGTCGCGGGCCTTGCTCAGCAGCTTGCGGAAGTCGGCAAGTGTGCCAAGCTCGGGGTGAATTGCCGTGTGCCCACCCTCGGCGGCACCGATACCCCACGGGCTGCCCACGTCGCCGGGCTCTGCGGTCGGCGTGTTGTTCTTCCCTTTGCGAAAGGCCTGGCCAATCGGATGGATCGGCGGGAGGTAAAGCACGTCGAAGCCCATCCCCGCGATCCGCGGCAGTTGGGCTTCCACATCACGGAAGGTCCCGTGCTTGCCGTCGGAGCCCCACGAGCGCGGGAACAACTCGTACCAGGTGCTGAAACGCGCCTTGGCACGGTCGACGACCACGGCAAATTCTTTTTCACAGCGTGTGGCATAGCTGCGGTCGGACAGGGCCCACATGCGGGCCGTCAGTTCGGGCTCAAGTGCCGCCTGGATGCGATCCTCGGCGGGTGCGCTGCTGGTGAGGAATTCCGCCTGATTGCGGAGCCAGGCCGCGGTCTTGGTCTTGTCCCGTTCAGCCGCGGCACTGATCAGTTCGGCCCCCACGCGCAGATTCACCCCGATGTCCGACGCCTCCGGCGAGCGCTTCTTCAGATCGCGCTGCCACGAGAGGAAGCGGTCGACCCAGGCGAGAATCGTGTATTCGGCCCGACCGAGCCGCGTGAGTTTGAACTCGCCGCGCCAGCGGTCGTTGACCAGCGGCCGCATCAGCGATTCCTGCCATGCCGTCTCACCGGCCTGACGGTGCAGCAGCACGCAGCCGATCGCGTCGTGCCCGTCGCCGAACACATCGGCTTCGACCACGACCGACTCACCGACGACCCGCTTGATCGGGAAACGACCAGCATCAATCGCGGGTTGCACACCTTCGATCACCGCACGGTTTCGGCCTTCGTCCAACGTCATGATTTCTCCCTGGGCACTGGAGTACACACTCTCAACAGCGATGCAATCACCGGGCCACACTCGCCGCGGAAAACAAGACCTGTAAAATTCGCGCTTGCTGTCAATCGTCCCTCGTTTGGCCAATGGATATGGCGGCCATACAGCCGGGGGCTATCCACCGGCGAGGGAACTCACAAGAACCGTATGTCTCCCGTACACTTTATGGATTGAATCGCATTCGACTCGGATGAATCTCCAATTGCTGCACATTCCTGTGGCAGTGCCTTGGCATCATCGCAAGATTGTCGAATTGTGCGAGTGACGTAAATATCTTTCCCTAAAGTGTTTGCGACCTTCATCATCAATTCATGCTTTTGGACTGTCATTTGCGATGTATCATTCGAAACGAGTATTTCGGCTTGCAGGCCATTCGTCTGCTCCTACCTCCAGCCGAGGCTCGCTGACAGTGTCGGACGCAGCCTCTCGCGTTCCGCAAGTGAATCACAATCGGCAACCCGCAACGGACCAAGACGGCCCGCCGGGTGTTCGGTTCGGGTGCTCTCCAAGGGAGTGGTGATCGTGAACGTTCTGAAGAATGCACGGTGGTTTGTCGTCGCGGGTTTCGTGGTGATGTCGATGGCGTTTGTGCCGGCGTCGTGGATTCAGGCGGCGGGGCTCGATGTCTGGAGCCTGCCAGATCTCCATGCGGAGATCGCCGAGAATGAAAGACGGTCCGTCGAGATGGACGATGAAGCCCGTGCAATTGCGCAGCGAATCGCGGTCAAGGATCAACTGGTGAAAGATCTCGTCGCCGGGAAGACGAACCTCGCCGCAGTGACCACGCAGTTCGAGGTGCTCAACAGCAGCGACCCGGGGATCTACATCAACCTGCGCGATTACTATCAAAACGACGATGTCCGCGTGCTCTCGGCCCGCACCGTGATCGCCTTCGCCGAGACCTATCTCGACTGCTCGGAGCACACTGCCAAAAAGCCGAAGGTGATGAAACGGCTCGACCGGGAATTTGATTCGCTCTTTCCCGATCTGGAGTAGCGGACATTTATCGGTCCGCAGCGCCAGCATGGGTTTCGGATCCAATCCGGCAGACCTTGCTGGCGCTGCGTGCTTGTCACCACAATGTGCTGTGGTCGCGCTGCGGATTGGTGAAACCGCTCACACCTGCACCCGCTTGTTGTAGACCCACCACTCCACCAGCACGACAATCAGCCCGATCAGCACGGCGTACTTCCACAAGTCGCGCGGTTGCTTGCGGGCTTCGCCGGCCACGATCGTCTGCGAGCCGATGGTCACTTCACTGACCGGTGCCAGATCCCCTTCATCGTGCTCCGTGGTGGGAAAGAGATTGACTGCGAAGCGGCGGGTCTGATCGTCCCACTCCGCGGTATAGACGCCGATCGTGTCGGTGTCGGAGTAGAGGTAGTCGGGCCGGTTGCCGCGGTCGAAGCTCTTGCGGGCTCCACCGGGCTTGGTCACAGTCAGGCTCTTGGCCGAGCCGGGCCGCAGTAGTTTTTCTTTGCCCGGCAGCGTCGGCTCCTCCGCACTGGCATCGCGGACATTGCCCAGGCCCAGCAGCACATTGCGAAGGAACAGCACGAAGCTGTTCTCCAGCGGCCAGCGCGTGTTCCATTTCCCATCGCGAGAGATCAGCGCGAATGTCAGCACCAGATCGGTAAACGTGCTCCGCGGCACCGCCAGCAGCAGCACGTGCCCGCGGTCGGCTTCGATCAGCTTCCGCGCCCCGTCGGGCAGGTCTGGCAGCTTGAACGATTCATCGATGCCGATGTCGTAGAGCCCGCGCAGGCTGGTCATCAGCGGATGGCGGTCGTCCCAACCCTGCACGACGGGTCCGCGCGAAGTAGTTACACTCCGCGGGTCGCCCGGCTCGAGCTTGTACGGCGGCGGCGGTTGCCCGATGAACAGCGTATTTGCCGCCGGCATCTGATCCTCGCTCGCCGGCGCACAGCGGTCGAAGATCACCAGATCGTATTTGCCGTCCCGCGCCGGCGAGAGATAATCAGGCATCGCAAGCTCGCCCGGCTTCAGCCACGTGACCTCCGCCAGTGCTTTGTTCGACGCACTCTCGAAGAACGCCCGCAGCAGGAAGTTGTTGTCGGGCGTCACGATCAGCACCTTCGCTTTGCGGACGACGCCGAAAGTCAGCCAGACCGCGTCGTCGAGCGGGAAAGCGTCTTTGTCCTCGATCGTCAGCTTCAGTGTGCGGTCGGCTCCCTCCGGCACATCGGTCACATAAAAGCAGACCGTGCGGCCCAGCGTGCCTTGCTGTGCCATCGGCTTCATTGTCACGGTCCGCGCGTAGCTTCGGATCAGTCGGTCGCCATCCGCGAACACTTCCAGCCGCAGCGTGAACGGGCCGATGTCCGTGTTGCGATAGTTCTTCACCGAGGCGTAGACAGTGAGCTTGTTCGGGTCTTCCGCGTCGCGCTCTGTGATCCGCGGCATGCTGTCGGTACTGTCCACGACATCGTCAGGTGGAGCTTTCTGCCAGCCCCGCTCGACATCGACCCGGGTGATGCCGAGGTTCTTCGAGTGGATGTGGTCCGTCTCCGCAGGGGGCACATGCAGAGCGAGGCTGAGGTTCGACAGTGCGAAGTCGGGTGTGGGAAAGCGACCATCGCTGAACAGGTGCACCTCTGCCGGGATGCCCTCGATCGGCACATACTGCCGCTCTTTGCCCGGTTCGACATCCGCCGGCACCACCGCGAGGTTGTCAGTCGATTTCTGCGGATTCGCCAGGCTCGCTGCGAGGGCCAGGGCTTCGTCGATCCGCGTCGGTTTCTGCGTCGGCTCGATCCGCCGCACCGCGGCACGGAGCTCATCGCGGTTGGTCGTGTAGCTCTGCAGAATCTCCGCTGTGCTGTTGAAGACGATCACCATGCCGGTGTCACCGTCAGCCGCGGCGTCGATCTCCTTCTGTGCCTGAGCTTTGGCCCAATCGAGTCGCGTCGGCTGCACGTCGGTCGCGTTCATGCTCGCCGAATTGTCGACGATGAGGATGTAGTGCTTGCCGCTGCTCTGTCGCCCGTGCAGTCGCGGCCCGAGTGCCGCATAGATCAACGCGAGCACGGCCAGCAGTTGCAACAGCAGCAGCACGTTCCTGCGCAGCCATTGCATAAGCCGGTTGACGTGCAGATCTTCGATACTCTTTTTCCAGAGGTAGGTGCTCGACACCGCGATGGGTTTGCGCTTCAGTCGCAGGAAGTAGAGCAGGATGATCAACGGCGGGACTGCGAAGAGAATGATGGCGGCCGGAATGCCGACGGCGAGGTGATGGCTGATCCCCAGGCTGGTTTCGAGGGCGTTATTGATGTCGGCTTCGTAGCCGAACAGATCCGCACCAAAGACAATCGCGCCCGGCAATGCGATGATTGCCAGCAGAATCACAGCGATGGGGAAGAGCGTTCGCATTCACAATGAGTATAGAGTCAGGACGCGCGCGTTACATCTTACCTCACCCGAACCTCTTCGCCGATCCACATGTCGCGCAGAAATTCAGCGGGCCTTTTGCAAATTTTACCTCAAGTTGCCCGTCGTCGGTCATTCCCCTGCCGCACAATGCAGCTACGGAGACCTCATCATGCGACGCATCCTTCTCACTCTCGGTGTCCTTGCCGCGTTCGGCCCCGCTGGCTTCGCGCTCGATGCCGATCACGATCTCACGCTCAAAGTGAAGAGCGCGATCGCCGCTGACGCCGCGTTGAAAAACGTCAGCGTCATGGTCAGCGTCGTGGACGGCGTGGCCGTGCTGGGCGGACCGGTGCCCACGAACGCTACCAGCGAAGCGCTCGCCAAAGCGGTGAAGGGCGTCGCGGGTGTGACCGACGTGCGGATCAACTGCTGGGTGGCGTCGGGCGAGGACCCGCTCAATCGCGCCGTGCAGGCGCGGCTGAACCCGCAGCCGGACTTGAAAGCGAAGACCGTGGC
>JBGSSZ010000369.1:0-3787 GCA_041736785.1 Limnoglobus sp. | reverse complement strand
GGTGGAGGTGGCGGCGGTGGCGGAGGGGCTTCCGTCGCGGGGCCCCAGGGATCCGGCGGAGACGGTGGCAGCGGCGGCAACGGCGGAGCAGCGATCTCCGCAGGTAAAGGGGGCCAAGGAGGAAACGGCGGAGCCGGAGGTACTGGTGGACTCGGAGGCGGCGGCGGCGGAGGCATCGAACTCAAATCTCTCGGGCGCATCACCATCAATGGCTCCATCCTCGCCCAAGGTGCCAACGGCCTTCCGGGGAACAATGGTGCCAACGGCAGCGCGGGTACCAACGGCGGTGGAGGCGGCTCATTCAATACCGCACAAAACGGTAAGGATGCCGCGTTCAATGACTCCCCCAACGGTGTGGGAGGCACTACCACGGCCGCGAACGGCAACCCAGGCACCAACGGCCACGATCCCCTCGCCTTTGGCGGTGGTGGAGGCGGAGGCGGGGCGGGCGGCCAAGGAGGCAAGAGTGGTGCCGGTGGCGCTGGAGGTGCGGGCGGCCAAGGTGGTACTGGCGGCATCGGCGGAAATGGTGCAGGCGGCACCGTCATCCTCAACGGATCCGTGGTCAACACAACCAGCACGCTCGTCAACGTCAGCGGCGGCACCGGTGCCGGCAATGGCCGCTACCTGCACGCGGCCAACTCCGGCACCTTCGGCGGATTGCTCACCGGTGCCCAGGTCAACACTTCGGTCACGGGCCCCCGCGAGAAAAATATCTTCGTCAGTGGCACGCCCGTGGTGCCTCCGATCCCCGGCCTCGTCAGCGGTTTGAATTTCATCGCCGAAGCGTACGGCACCACCAACCTGCTGCCATCCGCATTTTCACTTGCACCCTCGGCCAACACCGGGCTCGCCGTGGTCGTGCTCGCCAACGGGGCGGGCGGCCTCAATACGCCGTTCCCCGGCTTCCAGTATCTCTTCGTCATCAACGAGTCCAGCCTCATCACCACCGGCGGCTACAGCCTCAGCAACCCTGCAATCGGCGTCGGCACAGCCAGCACTGTGCCGCTGCAAAACGGCGGCTGGCTCAACGATCCCAGCTTCGGCGGCACCGGCAACCAGCTCCTCGGCAGCCTGAGCGCCGGCCAGAGCTTCGTCATGCTCGTGCCTCTCGGCATCTCGAATGTCAACATCACCGTGCGGCGCGGCACTACGACGTACACGCATGCCGTCAATGGTGGCGGCACGCTCATCCCCGGTCAGGTCTTCCACTTGAATACCGAAACGCCCCCTACCGCGATCACCGGCACGGACCCGTCGCTGGCCGAGGGCTTCGTGCTCGCAGGCAGCAGCGTGCTGATCAGCCCCGCAGCCAGCGATCCCGACGGAACAACGATCGCCTGGAGTCTGTCGAGCAATCCCGGCGAGCTTTTCGCCATCAACAAATCGTTCGGCACAGTGAGTTGGAAAAACGCCATCAACCTCGATGGCCCGGCCAGCTTCGACGTCGGCATCACCGCGACTGACGCCACCGGTTTCAGCAGCAGCAAGACCTTCACAGTGACCGTCGACAATCTCGCGCCGACCGCGACCGCCATCGATGGCCCGACCACGCTGCCGCTGGGAGGCCTTGGCACGTTTTCGCTCAGCGACGCCTTCGATGTGTCGGAGTTGGATCTTGCCAGTCTGAAGTACAGCTTCGCCTTGGATGAAGGCAGCCTTGCCGCGTCGTACGCTGACGCGTCCAGTGTGAACACCTTCGAGAACACGTTTGCGAGCAGCGGCAGCTTTACGGTCTTCGGCCGTGCCTACGACAAGGACGGCGGCATCAGCACGACGAAATCGCTCGGCGTATCAGTCGATGCCGGCAGCGCCTCCGTGAGCAGTTTCAGCGTCAACGGCGGCAATCCGCAGCGCTCGCGGCTCACCACAGTCACGGTGAACTTCAGTGCCGGCGTCGATGCTTCGCTCTTCCAGGCCGCGGGTGCCGTCACCTTGACCCGCACGCAGGGCGGCCCCGCCACGGTCGTCGATGCGTCCAATGGCCTCATCATCAACCCCGCCACTGGCACAGTCACCAGCCTGACGCTGACGTTCGCGAATGCGTTCAACACCGGCGTGGAGTTCGGCTCCCTCGCGGATGGCCGCTGGCAACTCGCCATCCCGAGCCTGAGCTACACCAGTCCGCTGAACGATCCAGACCTGCGCCGCCTCTTCGGCGACATCAACGGCGACGGCACCGTGGATGGTGCCACCGACTTCGCCCAGTTCGGCAGTGATTTCGGCATCACCCTCTCAGGCTCGCCATTTGATTTCAACGGCGACGGTGTCATCGACGGCAGTGTTGATTTTGCTCAATTTGGAGCGAGATTCGGAACCACGATTTGAGGTTGATTCAAGTTTAGCAATGAGTTTGTTCCGAATCTGATTTTGGCAAGCAATCGCCTGCAGGCCATCGTCGCAGGACTCGGCTTGGGGGATGGAAAGGAGCCGGTTCTACACCACGCCCAACTGCGTACGGTTCATCGTATGGCGTCGCAGGCCGGCAGTGAGGATGAGTTGCCCGGTCCGCCAGTTGAGCGAGCCGGCGAAGTCGCTTCACCGATATGCAGATCAATCACACGGACAATTTGAGCAATGACGGCCCGCCCTTCAAACCGCGCGTCCCAAACCGTAGCGAATGATCGATGTTACACTAGGATTCTTACGGTGCTGATGTCACCGTTCCACTCATCGTGTTTGGCCATTTGCCCGTTTGCTGGCCGACGCCTATGGCGTCAGGTCAACTTGTGAAGGTTATCGCCTGTCAGGCCCAGGGCGTCACCCTTAGTATCAGCGAATGACATAAAATCTGCACCTGCAAGTGTTTGCATTGGTCGCCGCAGGCTTTAGCCTGCGCTGGCAGAATCCCGGAAAGCCTGCGGCGAGCAGAACACCGCGCGAGGCACGACCTCAAATCAGCCGAGATCGGGTGAAGCAGGCGGAGAATTCGGAAATCCGCTGCAAGATCACGCCTGGGAAGGTTACTTCTTACGTCAAGACCTTTCTTGACTGTACACAACGAGGACCGACCATGGCTCGCCGCACTTGGCTTCGCAACAATATTGAACTGCTTGAGAGCCGCATCACTCCCGCGGAACTGTTCTTGAGCGGCAACACCGTCTCGCAGCTCCAGGCACCTGTGGCACTCTGAGCGCCTCCACGGTCTGGGACCTCCCTGCCGGTAAGACCACTCCGCACAAGTGACCGACGGTCACAACACGCACTGAACTTGTCTTCCCTGTTTCTCCGTTCCCAAAAGGTGATGTGATGCTCCGACGAATCTCACTTCTCAAAAAGCAAGCACGCAAACCAAGCCGCTCAGCGTGGCTCCGCCCGCTCGAATCGCTCGAATCGCGGATCACGCCCACGAGCGTCTTCTGGACGAATCCGGCCGGGGGATCCTGGGAGACACTGGCCAACTGGAGCACTGGCAAGCTGCCCGAGCCAGCGGACGATGTTTTTCTTTTCACTCCCGGCGGCAATGGCGTGATCACGCTCTCCTCGGCCCAAACGGTCAAATCGCTCACTGTCGACACCACGCCGCTGACGCTCACCGTCGAAAACCTCGGCAACCTGACCGTCAGCACCACAAACACTGTCCCGAGCACCGTGCAGACCGGCGGCACGCTCACCGTCAGCGGCGAGCAACTGGCGAACGTCACCCTCACCGGCGGCACGCACGGCACAGCCGACTTCAAAGGTTTCACGCTCGCGGCCACGAGCGGCACGTCGAAGTTCAGCGGCACGCTGAACAAGACGAGCGTCGTTGACGGAGCCGACGTGCTGGTGAGCGCCGGAGCCACGC
>JBGSSZ010000315.1:0-3383 GCA_041736785.1 Limnoglobus sp. | reverse complement strand
CCCCGCACCTTCGACGAAGTCCGCGACCTGATCCTCAGCCTGCGGCCCGGCACGCGCGTCAACCTCGTCGTCAAACGCGGCGAGGAAGAAAAGCATCTGGTAATCGAACTCGCCGTGAAAGAAGACGACCTCGTCGGCGGCACGATTATCCTTCCCTGAACTCTTCTGGAGCCTCTCCGATGACACGACTGCTGATCGCGGTGCTGCTGAGCCTGCCGCTGGGTGCGCGGGCGGATGTGAAGCTGCATCCGCTCTTCTGCGACAACATGGTGCTGCAGCGCGACGCCAAGGTGCCGGTCTGGGGCACTGCCGATCCGGGCGAGGAGGTCGCAGTTGATCTCTTGAGCAGCATGCCAAAAACTTTCTTTCCAAACAGTCAGGTACCTACAATCCGCGGGACGGCGATAGCCGACGAGAAAGGCAACTGGATAGTCGTGCTGGAAATCCCCGGGGTCAAATCGGGGATCGACCTGACGGGCAACACCTTGGTTGTGAAAGGAAAGAAAATCAGCCAACTCAAAAACGTCGCAATCGGTGATGTCTGGATCTGCTCCGGGCAGTCGAACATGGAGTGGAAGGTTGGCGGGTTGAAGCGGGACGATCAGGGGAAGAAGGTTGCAGCCGCCGCGGCCAATCCGAACATCCGGCTCTTCACGGTGACGAAGCGGCCCTTTCCAACGCCGCAGAGCACAATCCCCGTGACCAAGTCGGAAGGCCTCTGGCTGGAGTGCACGCCGGAGACGGTGTTGAACTTCAGCGCGGTCGGCTATTTCTTCGGTCGCGATCTTCAGAAGAGCCTGGGCGTGCCGATCGGCCTGATCCACACGAGTTGGGGCGGCACGCCGTGCGAAGCCTGGACCAGCAAAGCGGGCCTCGCTGCCGAGGATGGCCTCAAGCACTATGTGGACGCGATCAACAATGTGAATGCCGAGAAGGCGATGGCGGCGTATGAGACGGCACTCGCGAAATACAAAGTCGCGGCGGAGAAGGCCAAAGCTGACGGCAAACCGGCACCGCGGGCACCACGCAAACCGCAGAACGGCGGCGTCAACCAGAACACTCCGACGGCACTCTACAACGGCATGATCGCACCGCTGATCCCCTACGCCATCAAGGGCGCGATCTGGTATCAGGGGGAATCCAACGGAAGCCGGGCTAAGGAATACCGCACGCTCTTCCCCGCAATGATCGCCGACTGGCGCAAGCAGTGGGGCAACGACTTTCCGTTCTTTGCGGTGCAACTGGCACCGTTCCGTGCCGACGGATCGGAAAAAGTAGCCTACGCCGAACTGCGTGACGCTCAGTTCTATGCGACTCAGAAGCTGCCGAAGGTTGGTATCGCCGTGATCACCGACAGCGGAGAAGAGACTGACATCCACCCGCAGAAGAAGGAGCCCGCCGGTGCCCGGCTCGCACTCGCGGCCCGGGCCATCGCCTACGGCGAAAAGATCGAGTACAGCGGCCCTGTCTTCAAAGACGCCAAGATCGACGGCAACAAAGTTACTGTCAGCTTCAAGCACCTCGGCGGCGGGCTGAAATGCAACGGCGACACACTGAGCGGTTTCACTGTCTGCGGCGAGGACAAAGTCTTCCATCCCGCGAAAGCCGAGATTGTCGGCGACAGGGTCGTGGTCACCTGTGAAGCAGTGTCGAAGCCGGTCGCGGTGCGCTTCGGTTGGGTGAACTTCGCCAAGCCGGAGTTGAACTTCTTCAATGCCGCTGGCCTGCCCGCCGTGCCGTTCCGCAGCGACGAGTTCCCGCTGACCACGAAGTAAAAAAAGTGAACGCGGATTCCGCGGATCAACACGGATGAAAATCCGTGGGATCCACGTTCTCTTTTTTCTTACAGTCCAAGCACATCGGCCATTGAGTAAGTACCAGCCCCTTTGCCTGTCAAGAACTTTGCCGCGAGCAACGCCCCGCGCGCGTAGCTGTCGCGACTGGTGCCTTTGTGGATAAGTTCCATGGTCTCGCCGAGCGCGGTGAAGATGATGGTGTGCTCGCCGACGCTGTCGCCGCCGCGGATGGCATGGACGCCGATCTCGCTGTCGGTGCGCTCGCCAACGATGCCTTCGCGACCGTGGATGAGCTTTTCCTGATGCATTGCCTCCTGCACGATTTTCGCGAAGTGCATGGCCGTGCCGCTCGGCGAATCCTTCTTCGTGCGATGGTGCCGCTCGACGATCTCGACATCGAAACCCTTCCCAGCCAGAGCTTCACCAGCCAGCTTGGTGAGTTTGAAAAGCAGGTTCACCACCAGGCTCATGCTGGGGGAGATCAGGATCGGAATCTCGTGAGCTGCATCCTGGATCTCTTTCTTCTGATCGTGCTCGAGCCCGGTTGTGGCGATGACCAACGGCAGCTTGCGGTCGACGCAGGTTTTGAGAATCGCCAGCGTCCCGGCTGGGCTCGAGAAATCGATGACGCAGTCGACGCGCGTCGCCAGCGGAATGTCGCTGGTGATCCCCGCCGCCGCGACGCGATCAACCGCGGCGACCACACTCAGATCGCGATCTTCGCTCGCGAGAGCGATCAACCGCTGCCCCATGCGGCCCGCGGCTCCGTGGATGGCAATGTGTGTTTTCATGATTCGCACTCCAGGAGAACGCGGATATCGCAGATCATCGCGGATAAAATCAAAACGGAGAATTCTGTGTATTATTGATGCTTGCTCGGCGTGCCGTTTCATAGACCTTGCGTTTCCATGCCGATTTCTTCCCAAAGTTCAATAACAGGCCAACATCGATATTGGTCGCTTTCAGATAATTGAGCAACTGCGCTTCATGGGCAGCCGCCAACTCCTCACAGGCTTTCAGTTCCACGATGACTGCATCTTCCACCAGGACATCGGCAAAAAAGGTACCAACCTTCGCTGTTCGGTAGAAGACATCGATCCGCGACTGCGGTACGATCCGCAAACCGCGATTCCGCATTTCCAGTTCCATCGCTGACTGATATACACTCTCCAAAAAACCCCACCCCAGGGTATTGTAAACGTCGAAGTACGCACCAATAATCTGTTCACTGATGGCTTCGTGCTTCATCCCCATAGTTCTTTCCTCATCCGTATTCATCCGCGTGATCCGCGTTCACTTTCAGTCGCCCTCTATGCATATAATTCTATCGCCTTCACGATTTCACTCAACTCATTCGGTACCTGCACGGCGCGGTTGGCGAAGCTCGCCCGTTTGACGCCGCGTTTGCCGAGCGTCTCCTCAAAGGTCTTCGGATCGCTGCTGTGATAGGCAATAGTCGCGGTGGGGTCTTTGAGCAGGTGGCCGGTCAGGATGCAGACGGCCCGTTCGCCGGGGCTCACGATTCCCTCCTGCACGAGCTTGCGCAGCCCGGCGACGCTCGCGGCACTGGCGGGCTCGCAGCCGAGG
>JBGSSZ010000345.1:0-1748 GCA_041736785.1 Limnoglobus sp. | reverse complement strand
CCCGAAATTGAGCGTGCCCCCGAGGGCATTGATGGTTCGGCTGCCGTTCACGACCCCCAGCCCGGAGTTGGTGCCGTTGGCAGAAGCGGTGATGTTGAGAATTCCCTCGCTGACGACCACATTTTGCGTGAAGATGTTGTTGCCGTTGCCGAGGGTCAGGGTTCCCAAGCCGGTCTTGTTCATGCCGACGTCGCCGGCAATATGGGAATTGATGTGCGCGGATGAGCCTAGATCACGTTGGCTGAATCGCCCTTCCATCCGAGAGCCCATTTTGTCATCTTCTTGGACGGACGCAAGCCCGTACCCGAGGAGGAGATGTCATGCCAGGGATGGCAGCCAAGGTCGTCATTACCGAACGTCAGCAGCAGATGCTGCAGACGATGGCCTTTTCGCGGGGTTGTCCGCAGGGACTCGCCCACCGCGCGGAGATCATTCTGCTCGCGTTCGATGGGCTCAAGAACGAAGAGATCGCCGGGAAACTCGACTGCGAGCGGCACGGCATCGGCATTTGGCGGCGGCGTTGGCAGAAAGCCTTTCACCGGTTGACGGTCATCGAATGTATGGAGAAACCGCCCGCACTGCGTGAGGCCATTTCGGAGGTGCTCGGCGACCTGCCGCGGGCCGGTTGCGGAGGCAAGTTCACGGCCGAGCAGATCGCGCAGATTCTGGCGGTGGCCTGCGAGCCCCCGGAGAAATCGGGGCGGCCCGTGACGCACTGGACGCCGCGGGAACTGACCGACGAAGTCATCCAACGCGGCATCGTGGCCTCGATTTCCGTCCGACAAGTCGGACGTTTTTTAAAAGGTAGCGGCACTTCAGCCGCACAAGAGTCGGTACTGGCTCAACGCCAATCCGAAGGACGTGGCCGCTTTCGAACAGCAAGTGCGTGATGTCTGCGAAACGTATCGTGCCGCGTCGAAACGGCTGGAAACGGAGGGTGTTCACACGGTGTGCGTCGACGAGAAGACGAGCATCCAGGCACTCGAACCGAAGTCGCCGACCAAGCCGATGCGGCCCGGCCTGGTCGAACGACGCGAGGTCGAGTACACGCGGCACGGGACGCAAGTCCTCATCGGCAACTTCGAGGTGGCGACCGGCGAGGTGATCGCTCCCACCGTTCAACAGACCCGCGGCGAGGCGGACTTCGCCACGCACATCGGGCAGACCATCGCGACCGATCCCGAGGGCGGTTGGATCTTCGTGGCCGACAACCTGACCACGCATTGTTCGGCCACCTTGGTGCTGTTGATCGCGGGTTTGTGCGGCATCCCGGCGGACACGCTGGGCGGGAAGGGGAAGAGCGGCGTGTTGAAATCGGTGGCGACGCGGAAGGCGTTCTTGGGCGACGTGAGCCACCGCGTGCGGTTCGTGTACGTGCCGAAACACACCTCGTGGCTGAATCAGATCGAGATCTGGTTCAGCATCCTGAGCCGCCGGGTGATCCGCCGCGGCGTGTTCCGGTCGAAGGCCGACCTGCGGGATCGGATTCTGAAGTTCATCGACTACTACAACGACACGATGGCAAAGCCATTCAAATGGACTTACGCCGGTCGGCCGCTGAATGTGTGAACTTGGCGAAACCACATGCACTCATGGCGAGGGGATTCAGCCAAGACGATCTAGGTACCTTGGTTTAGAATAATTTATTTCTTACTTTCGAATAATGAGTGTAACTCTGTAACTCTGTAATTCTCAGGCCCTTCCTACCCGCAACCCCATGGGACGCCGGGACATGTGGCATCGAGTGG
>JBGSSZ010000342.1:0-2146 GCA_041736785.1 Limnoglobus sp. | reverse complement strand
CCTGCTGCCGACGCTCGTCACCACCACGCGTCGCAAGTTGCTCGTGCTGGCCACGCTGCTCGCCGGGGTCGGTTATGGCACGGTCGCGGTGCGGGAGAATCTGCTCGGTGCACCGCACCTGGAGTATTTGCCCGCGACTCTGCACCAATTGCTGCATCCGGGCGAGGTGCAGGCACGGCTCGAGCAGCAGCGGCTCGCGATGATCGCTCAGCACGATCTTCCCCGCATCCGCGCCACGGTTGGCCGCGCCACGGTCGATGTCTTCACCGACTGCCACGGCGTCGCAATTCTGAATGGACTGAACCTGAAGCCGCGACCGACGCTGCAGAGTGTGAACGCTGTGGCCGGCGACTGGCTCGAACACAACGCCGCTCATCTGCGTAACGACGGCGGTCCGAAGTTCCTGCTAATCGCATGGCACAGTTTTGACCTGCGCTATCCCTCACACACCGACGGCCCGGCTCTGCTCGCCATGCTTGAGCTCTACGATTTCCGCCTGGAAGAGCGAGGCTATCTGCTGCTCGAACGCCGCGAATCACCGCGGTCGATCGCGCGGACGACAACCCTCGAGCGCACGGCCAATGTGGATGAAATCGTCGAACTGCCGGCAGGGAAGCTAGGAGAATATCGCACACTGAGTATCGATGTGGGAGGCACTGCTGCGGGGAAATTGCGATCGTTGGCCTACCGGCCGCCAGTGCTGTTCTTCCTGGTGCGCGATGAGGCAGGGGAGTGGTATCCGTTTCGGCTGGTCGCCCCGATGGCCCGCTGCGAATTTCTGCTCGATCCGCTCTGCACCACCAACGGGGAACTGCGGACACTCTTTGAATCGACCACAGGCCGGCGTATCACTGCTTTCAAGCTCCATGTGATGCGCTATGAACGCGGGTTCGTGGCCACTGAATATCGCATCAGGCTTGCTTCGCTCCATCGCTGAACAATTCAAATTTTCGCACGGGCTCGATCATCGCCATGAGTTCCGCCGTTGCGAGGTAGTGCCCGGCAAGCTCGTCCTGAGCGTGCAGCAACTGCGTCAGGGCGTCCGCCTGCCGCTTCGCGGTTTTCAGCACCATGCGCTGCAGCCTCTGTTTGAGGAGCGTGATCCATTCGTTTCGCAGCGGGCCCGGGGGAAGCTCCGCCACGGCTTGCTGCGGATCCAGCCGGGCAAGTGCCTTCTGAGCATGCCGCAGCACCGCTACCAACTCCTTGTACAGATCCTGATCGGCCCGCGCGTCGCCGAGCGGCACGAGCCGCGATAAGAAGTGCACCTGCTCTGCCGCCGTCATCGCGATGGTGTGGCGGTCCCGCACGGAAAAGTACTCGCGGTACTTCTCAGCGATCTCGCAATTCATCTGCAGGTGCACGATGGCCACGCGGCGGTCGAAGGCGTGGAACCAGACATCGAGCCGATCGAGCCGGGCGTCGAAATCGCGGAGTCGCTCAAGTGCTTCGCGGCCATCGGTGACGTCAACGCGCTTCAGATATCGCTGCCGTTGCCGGGCGATGATGGCCCGCTTGGTCACGCGGCTGGTCACATCGTCATAGAGCGTGGTGTGAACGCGGCGCACGCGATCGGCGTTCCAGGGCTCATGCTGGGCATGGTTCCTGAGTTCGATGAGTTCACGGGCATCGAGCTTCACGCTGCGATCATCATAGGCCCCGCCATACTTGGCATCATAGTTGGTTTCGAAGCGGTCCGCGTCGAGCAGCGCCTGGACCACCCGCGGCTCCATGAGCGTCGCCCCCTTCGGCACATCGGGCCACGTGCGCAGGAGCGCCGTCGTCACCGATCGCCGCAGCGTCTGAGCATCTTCAAAGAGCAGCCACGGCGTGCGCTCGTCCATCGGAGCGGTCACCGCCGCAGCCTCCAGATTCTTCTCCCGCTCGCGGAAGCTGGGATGATGCCCGCAGCCGTCGTCGCCGATCTCAAAACCCTTCTGTCGCTCGGCAACCACATGCTGATGGTAGTAGAGATCGCTGGTGTAGTGCTTCTGGTCCGCGGCGAGGTGGAGGG
This sequence comes from Limnoglobus sp., assembly GCA_041736785.1. Lineage (GTDB taxonomy): Bacteria > Planctomycetota > Planctomycetia > Gemmatales > Gemmataceae > JBGSSZ01. The sequence goes on along the minus strand of JBGSSZ010000342.1, from coordinate 132 downwards.
CTTCGGCGGCTTCCGCGAGCGTGGCCTCGGCGAACGCAGCCTTGCGGATCGCCGAGATGGTAGCCTCGGAGCCAGCCACCGACGCGGCAAGATTGTCGGCCTGAAACTCGCGATCCCGCAGCACCTGCCGCC
>JBGSSZ010000324.1:0-3792 GCA_041736785.1 Limnoglobus sp. | reverse complement strand
TGCAGCTTGCGAAGATGCCCAGCAGTCCCGCACCGAAGATCAGGACCGATCGCCCGCCGACGGAGCCCGCAGCATCGAGGATCGCCGCGACGGTCGCCGCCGCACAGTTGGCCAGCGACGCCACGGGTGTGCTCACCTCGTCGGGAATGCGGAACCACGCCGTGCCCGGCACGAGTGTGATCGTGTTAGCGAGGCCACCGCCATCGGGTTGCTCCACGGTCGTGGCGAAGTGGCCATACTTGCGTCCTCGCTCGCATTTCTGCGGCAGATCGTGCTCGCAGTAGAAGCACGCACCGCAATTCGCGACGATGGCCCACGTGATGCGGTCGCCGATCTCGGCCTGTGTTCCGACCGCGTCGGTGCGGGCCGCCGTCGGGCCAAACGACTCAATCGCGCCGACGACCTCGTGCCCCAGTACCGTGGGCATCGGTTCGATGCGTCGACCGCTGTAAGTGGCGAGATCGCTCTGGCAGAGCGTGCAGCAGAGAATCCGCACGCGGATGGCGTCGCCCTCCGGCGGCACCGTCGACTGAGCCACGGACTGCAACGGCTGCCCCGCGCCAGTGAAGAGCAGAGCCCGCGGCGTCATGATGCCGGCCTCAGACGCCGGAAATAGAAAATGGCGGGAACCAGCATCATCACGCCCAGAGCAGCGACGACCGTGCAGAGGATCAGGAAGAACGGCAGCATACTTTCGACCGGTTTCACCTTGTAGAACTCTTTGACCAGCAGGACCGCGACGTAGCCGAGATAGCCGAACGCATCGGCGAGGTACATCAGATAACCAATCGTGCCCCGGTCGCGGGTCATGGCGATGAATCGCTCGAAAATCGTCGTGTGGACTGCAATGTAAGGGATGTAGAGACCGAGACCGATCAGCACCATGAAATAAAACGGATCGATGAGTTCGCGTTTCAGTCCCTGCACCAGCCCGGCCGTGAGGATGAGCCCGAGGATCGAGAGCCCGAGCGCGGCGAAGAATGCGGCGCGGTTCGAGCGAATGAAGATCATCGACCCGTTGAGGACAATCACGCCTATCGCGACCAGCAGTTCGGAACGCGAGTAGAGTGAGGAGTCGATTTCCACACCGAGCCCTTTCCAGATTTCCGGGGCGAAGTCGGCGCGGACACTGCGAAGGATTGTGACGAAGAGAAACATCAGCACGATCATGCTCAGTCCGAGGCCGTAGCGTCTGAGAAAGCGACGGCGATCCGCAGCATTCATCTGCACTCGCTCGCTGCGTGCCTCGACATCGGCAGCGTCGGGCGGCGGTACGCGATTCAGCAGGATCGCGCAAATTACCAATGGCAGGATGAAGCACACACCCGCCGCGAAAGGCATCCAGATTTCGGACCATCCCTGCTCGAGCAGCCACGATCCCACCGATTTCACCACGCCGTCCGCGACGATGAAACTGGTGCAGAGTGCGGCGATCAGGGCTTCCGTGTTCCGCCGACCTTCGAGAAAGCCCATCACCAAGCCGAAGATCATGCCGAGCATCAGGCCGTTGACAAACATCCAGATGGCGTTCCAGGGAGCCGGGGTGACGGCAAAAAGCAGGAGTGCAATCTCCGCACCCGCGATCTGCACCAGCAGCGAACGCACCCGCTTGCGGGGCTCAACTTCGGCGATGTAGCGGATGCCGATAAACTTGCTCACAGTGTATCCGAACACTTGGGCGATCACGAGCACGATCTTGAAGTCGACGACGCCCCAGAGCGGTTCGATGTTGGTATACGTGGCCGCTGTGAACGGCTTGCGGAACCCGTACATGCAGAAGTAGGTTCCGAACGCTGCGAACACGGTGACAGCCGTGACGCTCCAGGACATGGCCCGGTTCGGTGAAGACGAGTTCGTGGGCATGCGAATCGTTTTACGGAACGCCGGACTTTCGCATCGAGTTGTTTTGGTGAGGATCTGCTATCAATAACTGTGGACATATGCAGGACATCGACACTCGTACCAATTGCGAGGCTCCATGAACGCGGTCACGGAGAAGACGCTGGGCGACGCGGCTCTCAAGGCGCAACTGCAGGTCCTGCGGGCGACAGACAACCACACCAATCTCTGGTACCTGCTGCGGACCTATCTCTATCTCGCAGTCGTGATCGGCGGGGCGATCGCATTCTGCGAATGGCAGCAGCGGGCGGGGTTCTCGTTCTTCTGGAACATCCCGGTGATGGTCGTCGCCATCGTCGCCGTCGGCGCGGGGCAGCATCAGTTGACCGGGCTCGCCCACGAAGGTGTGCATCACATTCTCTTTCGCCATCGCCTACTGAACGACCTCGCCAGCGACTTGCTCACGATGTTTCCGTTGTTCTCGAGCACGCACCACTATCGTTTGCAGCACCTGGCCCACCATCAGTTTGTGAATGATCCCGACCGCGATCCGGATGTGTCGCAACTCAAGACGAGCGGGCACTGGTTCGACTTTCCGGTTGAGGAACGGCCGCTGAAGCGCAAATTCCTGCGTCAGCTTCTGCCGCACCGGCTTGTAAAATTCATCCGCATCCGGGCCGCGTACAACGCTACGGGTACCGACAAAAACCCCTATCTGAAGAAGGGCCAGAAACCGAGCAAGGTGGCGGTACGCATCGGCCTGGCGTACATCCTCACCTGCCTCGCGTCAGTCACGGGACTGTTCTACCTCGGTGATCCACTGCTGCTCGCTGTCGTACCGCTCGCGATGTGGGTTGCCATCTGTCTGGTCTACTGGCGACTGCCGGCGGAGAAATTTCACCAGAGCCGTGTGCATCCGGTCGTACCGCTCCGCTACATGACCATGCTGCGGCTGGGCTACGTGACGCTGCTGTTCGCAGGTCTGGCGTGGGTGACGTATCTCACGGGCATCTTCGCGACACTCTATTATTTCCTGCTCTGGGTCGTGCCGCTGGCGACCTCATTTTCGTTCTTCATGATCCTGCGGCAGATCGTGCAGCACGGCAACGGTGACCGTGGCTGGCTCACCAACACCCGCACCTTCTTCATCGCGCCGCTGCTCGACTTCGCGGTCTTCCCCATGGGCCAGGGCTACCATCTGCCGCATCACATGTATGCGACGATCCCGCACTATCGCCTGAAGCAACTGCACGCGTTTCTGATGCAGTATCCGGACTATGCCGCGGAGGCGGTGATCGTGGAGGGCTATTTCCGCCCGGCGAATCCGAAGGTGCATCCGACCGTGCTCGATGTACTCGGCCCCGAGTATGCGGCGAGGCACAAGGACGCCATCCACATCGACAACAGCGTGCTGGAAGGGGATCGCTTCGATGAGCGGGACGATATCGAAGAGGAAGCACAGTCCGTCGTGAACGACGCGTCTCAGCAGCGTGCGGACGCATCCGCGACACGTCGCTGACAGTTACGCTGCACCCATCACCAGGGCCCCGTTCTGGCCGCCGAAGCCGAAGCTGGTGCTCAGGCCATATCGCACGCGCGTCTCGCGGGCATGCAGCGGGATGTAATCCAAGTCGCACTCGGGGTCGGGGTTCGTCAGGTTGATCGTCGGCGGGTAGACCTGATCCTTCAGGCTCATCGCCAGGGCCGCGGCTTCGATGGCTCCGCTGGCTCCGATGCTGTGGCCGATCATGCTCTTGATGCTCGACATCTGCACCTTGCGGGCGTCGTCGCCGAAGACGCGTTTGACGGCCGCGGTCTCCATGGCGTCGTTGAGCCGCGTGCTGGTGCCGTGGGCGTTGATGTAGCCGACGTCGCGGTGATCGACGCCGCCTTCGGTCAGTGCGGACCGGATGGCCCGGGCTCCGCCCTTGCCCTCGGGATCGGGCCGAGTGA
>JBGSSZ010000319.1:0-4152 GCA_041736785.1 Limnoglobus sp. | reverse complement strand
TGTCACCGTCACCGATCCCAACGGCGGCTCCGCGAGCGACAATGTCACGGTCTTCGTCAACGGCCCGCCGACCATCTCGGACATCCCCGATCAGATGGTCGTTGCCGGGAGCACCGTCGGCCCGCTGGCGTTCACCATCGGAGGCAACCTCACACCGCCTGGCAATCTCCAACTCAGCGTCGTCTCCGACAACGTCGCGATCCCGGCGAGTGCCGTCACCTTCGGCGGCAGCGGCGCGAATCGCACCATCACCGTCAACACCGCTGCCGGCATCGCCACGACCACGACGCTCACCGTGACCGTGACCGACCCGTCGAGCAATCTCACGGCCAGCGACAACGTCACGATTGTCCAGACAGTGCCGAACACGCCACCGACAATCTCCGATGTCGGCAACCAGGTCGTCACCGCGGGTGGGACAGTCGGTCCGCTGGCATTCACCATCGGAGACCTGGAAACACCGCTCAACAGTCTGCTCGTTTCCGCCTCAAGTACGAATGCCAGTCTGGGCTTGATCGCACTCGGCGGTTCCGGAGCCAACCGCACGGTGACCATCGCAACGCCCCCTGGGCAGACTGGCACAGCGACTATCACGCTCACCGTGCAGGACGCCGGCGGTCTCGTGGTCAGCGACACCTTCGACATCATCGTCACCGGCACCCCCAACACGTCGGTGACGAAGGACTACACCATTGGTCGCGGTGCGGATGAAGAAGTCAGTCTGCTCCGCTTCTTCAATCCGGACGGCACTGAGAAGCTGAGCATCGCACCGTTCGGCACTGAATACACCTGCGGCATCCGCACGGCGACTGCGGACTTCAACAACGACGGCATCGCCGACTACGCGGTGGGTATGGGCGGTCACAAGTGGCCCAGCCGCGTGATCGTCTTCGATGGCGAGTCGCAGAATGTGCTGCTCGATTTCCTGCCGTTTGGCGATGACTTCCGCCGCGGCGTGCTTCTGAGTGCCGGCGATATCACTGGCGATGGCCGTGCCGAACTCTCCATCACTGCCGATCAGGGCGGCGGTGCCCGCGTCCGCGTCTTCTCGCCGGTCGGGATTTCCGGGCTAGACCTCCGGCCCGGTGGTTCAATCACGCTGGCTGGGCCTCCGGTCACGTTCGTGCAGATGGCCGACTTCTTCGCCTTGCAGGATGCCAATGGCGTCGCCGACACCGCATTCCGCGGCGGGGCTCACACCGCCATCGGCGATCTCAACGGTGACGGCTTCGGCGATCTCTTCTTCGCTGCCGGCACGGGTGGCGGACCCCGCGTCGCCGTTTTCGATGGTAGCAAGCTCGGCCAGAACGGCGCACCCAAGCTTCGCGGCGACTTCATGGCCTTCGAGGCGAACCTGCGCAACGGCAGCTTCCTCGCGGTGGGTGATATCGACGCCGACGGCATCGCTGATCTGGTGGCCAGTCCCGGTCTCGGCGGCGGACCCCGCGTCAGTGTCTTCTCGGGAGCCGCGCTCTTAGCCAATCAGGAAGTGCGAATCGCGGACTTCTTCGTCGGCGATCCTGCCGGTCGCGGTGGGCTCCGCGTCGCCGTCAAGAACCTCGACAACGACGCCAACATGGACATCCTTGTGGGTGCCGGCCCCGGCGACAGCAACCGCGCCACCGGCTACAGCGGAGCCAACCTCGTCGGAATTGGCCCCATCACGCCGATTTTCGACTACGAAGTATTCGCCTCCGACTACCCCATCGGCGTCTGGGTGGGATAAAGCGTCCGAGGCATCTCGAGAATTCCATCCGCTCGGTACTGTGAGCCGAGTGGTCATGGCGTTACTCGCGAAAAGTAGTAGTCCCGATTCACGCCGTCGAAAGCAACCGCTGTTGCGGCAGCATTTCTTGAACAGCTTGCCGGAGCGGCACGGGCAGGGGTCGTTGCGGCCGACCTTTTCGAGAAGTTCCTTGTCGCCGTGAACGACGCGGTCACCGCGCTTGACCTGCGACTCGGACGGGAAGCCCTTCCGCCGTTTGCTCATGATCTCGAAAGCAGGGCTGATCTTCATTGTGCTGGTCCATGACGCACAGCCTTTCTTTGGGGGCTTGTGATCCGGACACGCGGCCGCGACAGAGGTTCGCGCACTCGTTTGGACCTGTGCGCCGTGGCGAGAAACTGCCGCAGCACGTCCATTGCTATCAGCAGGGAGGAATGCCATGGACCGCAGTATGATCAGTATCAGCAAATTTTTGTCGAAGTACCTTCGACATACACCGGAAGCGTTGGGCCTCACGCTCCAACCCGGAGGCTGGGTGTCCGTCGACGAATTGCTCGCAGGTTGTCAACGGGTCGGTTTCGCCATCGCGTACGACGATTTGATCGAATGCGTCGAGACCAGCGACAAAAAGCGTTTCGCATTCAATGATGGTGGCACTCTGATTCGAGCCAATCAGGGCCACAGCGTGGAAGTCGATCTGCAGCTTGAGGAAAAAGTGCCACCTGACGTGCTCTATCACGGGACAGTCGAGCGTTTCCTGGCGTCGATCATGGCACATGGACTCAAGCCAGGCAAGCGGCATCATGTCCATCTGTCGCACGACATCGAAACCGCGCAAGTGGTCGGAGCGCGGCGCGGCAAGCCAATCGTTCTGCTGGTGGATGCAGTCACCATGCACCAGCAGGGCTGTCAGTTCTTTCAATCCGCCAACGGAGTCTGGCTGACCGCCACGGTCGCGCCAAACTTTCTGTCGACGCGTTGAGGCACTTACTTCGCCATCGCCTTCACGTCGGCGAGCACGGCTTTCGGGTGATCGCGGACACTCACCTTGTCATAGATCTTCGCGATTTTCCCCTGGTCATCGACCACAAACGTGATCCGCTGAGCAGCCTTGCCGGACTTGGCGAGAATGCCGAGCTCCTTGATCAGCTTGGCCTCGGTGTCGCAGAGCAGCGGATACGGAAGCTTTTCCTTGTCGTTGAACTTCTGGTTGAGTTCGACGCTGTCATTGCTGGCGCCGAGGAGCACGGTGCCGGCGGGGAACTGCTTGGCGAGGTCGCGGAAGCCGCAGGATTCCACCGTACAACCGCCTGTCATGGCCCGCGGGTAGAAGAAGATCACGACCGTCTTGCCTTTCAGATCCTTGATGCTGACCTCGGTGGCACCCTGCTTGATCTGATCGATGTGAGTGGCTTTCACGGCGACGTCGGGAAAGGCGTCGCCGACTTTGACTTTGAGCGTGGAATCGTCGGCCAGTGACACGCCGGCGACTGCAAACAGGGCCAGGAGGGAACGCAGCATGGAATGCTCCGAGGAGTTGAGAAATGAAAACCCATTGTCCAATGTAGAGCTTTACCAAGCCACGGCACTTGGATTCAAAGCGTGGGGTTGGTTTGCCGGGAATTCGGGCTGTAACTGTTGACTCAGGTAAGGTGTTAGGTTAATAGTGAAGGGAGCGTGTGAATATCCGGAGCCTGCCGCGTCGGCGGGCGAGGGTTTCGTTTCCCGCTGGAGGACCAGAATATCCCACCGTTCGATCGCAACGCCGCGCCGCGCGGCCCCACCGGCCCCCGGATGAATGAACAGATCCGCATCAGCCCGATCCGACTCATCGGCGCGGAAGGGCAGCAATTGGGCATCGTGCCCACGATGGAAGCCATGACCATGGCCCGCGACCTCGGGCTCGATCTCGTCGAACTCAACGAGAAAGAGCGGCCCCCGGTCTGCAAGATCATGGACTATGGCAAGCACAAGTACGAACAATCCAAAAAGTCGCACCAGAAAGCTCATCAGCAGAAATTGAAAGAGCTTCGCGTCCGCCCCAAGACCGGCGTGCACGACGTCGATACCCGTGTCGCTCAGGCCCGCAAATTCCTCGAGCACGGCGACAAGGTGCAACTCAAAGTGCAGTTCCGCGGTCGCGAAATGCAGCACATCGACGAGGGTCGCCGGATCATCGTCTCGATGCTCGAGCAACTCGCCGACTGTTGCAAGGTGGAGCGTCCGCCGATGATGGAAGGCAAGATGATGACCGCTCTGCTCGCACCGGGCAAGCCGAGCAAGAGCTAGAGCATTTCTAAAATCCTTGTAGCGTGTAGCCGCAGTGCTCGAGGAAGTTGCGGCAATGCCTTCGGGTGAACCAGTCCGGGCATTCCCCGAAGGCATCCTCGACTTCCGCAATCGTCCGGAGTTCCCGGCGCCGCAAC
>JBGSSZ010000300.1:0-3356 GCA_041736785.1 Limnoglobus sp. | reverse complement strand
CGTGGGATAGCGAAGCGAGGCCGACCCCGCAAGGGGAAGTGGGCTACCAGTCGTCGGAGAGGCTTTCGTTGCCGGCGCGGGTGGCGAGCTTGGCCAGCAGCTTGAGATCGTTGCTGGCTTTGAGGAATCGGATCGAGCCATCGCAGAAGGCGACGTTGGCTCCGCCCTGGTGCGAGGCACCACCGCGGACCTGTTTGATCGACACCGGAATCGAAGGCGAACTCCAAGCCATTCCGGGGCGACCCGCAGCCTCGGCGATCAGGATCGTGTTCCCCGTGCCGTCCGTGACATCCGGCAGCCGCACCGTGCCGTTGACGGGGAGAGCACCTTCGAAGTTTTCGCTGGAGCCGATCTGCGCGAAGTCGGCGAGGATCGGATTGACGTCGACCGGGGCATAGTCGGCGACTCCGCCGCTGCGGCCATCAGTCCACTGCTCGACACGCGAACTGCTCAAGCTCGGACAGAGCAGCGACGGGATCTGGGTTTTGACGGCGGTCTGGTTGCGGGGGTCGTCGTAGTTCACATCCCAGTGATAGGCAGCTGCGGCGGCGGGCTGCTCCAGCGGGTCGAGGAGCGTCGCCCAGATGCTGTGGTTGACGTTTTCTGGCACCTTGTAGCGTAGATAGGGCCCGGAGATGGACCCTGGCGGCAGGCGGCCTTCGCGGGCTTCGTAGGTGAAGATCGCCGTGACGAGGTTCCGCATGCGGTTCTGGCAGTCGGAGCGGGCGGCAGTGCAACGAATCTTCATGATGCCCGCCATCACCAGACCAAACACGGCCGTGGCGATCACGAGTGACAAAACGAGCTCAAGCAACGTAAAGGCAGGACGTTGGATGCGCGGCGAGCCGGCTTGGGACAGCGGTGACACGGGGTCTCAGTGGAAGCTACTGCAGCGTGAGGGCCTTCAGCTGCGTGAGGCTGCCGTTGAAGTAGTTGCGATCGACGTTGCCCGTCACGCCGGCGACCGTGCCGGTGGAAGAGTATTGCCAGAAGCTCCAAGTGCTCCATGCATTGGGGATGAGTCCGCTGGTGCTGCTCTGATAGGCGGCGAGCCAGAGCGGGCAATTGAGGTTGTTGTTCGGGTTGCCGACACTGTCGCGCCAGAAGTAGAAGCCGGTGTAGAGGATCGGCGGGCGACCAAGGCGGGACTTCACGCGGTTCACAAAGGCCTGCGTCCAGTTCCAGACTTGGGACTTGGTCTTGCCGTCAGTGGTTTCGAGGTCGAGCACACCGGGCAGATCACCACTGCGGGGCCGGGAGGTCTTGATGAAGTGATCGGCCTGAGCTGTAGGATCGCTGCCGGGGCGACCGTAGTGGTAGGCACCGCGGAAGAGACCGGCGGATTGCATCGCGGGCCAGTTCGTGTCGAAATACGGATCGGTGTAACTGGTGCCTTCAGTGGCTTTGCAAAACGCGAACGTGATCCCGGCGTGCTTCACACTCATCCAGTTGACGGTGCCCTGCCACTTGGAAACGTCGATTCCCTTGGGCCAGCTGCCCGATTGTGCGAGGCCCGTCACCGTGCCAACACCGACAGCTACAACAGGAGTCGCGGCAAGAAATTGCCTGCGAGTAATCGCCATGACGCATGCTCCGCAGCGGCAAGGGGAAAAAGTGGGCCCAACCACAAGTATGGTCATTATTCTCAGAGTTGCAAGAGCGCAGTTGTTAAAAAGCGGCGACCCGACACACGTCCACGCCTGACATATACTTACGGCATGACAATTACACTTCCGCCGCCGGGGGCTCGCGATACCGCTGCGATTGTCACCCGCATGGCCGCCATCGTCGGCGTGGAGAACGTGCTCACGGCCACCGCCGATCTGGCCACCTACGAATGCGACGGGTTCACAATCGCAAAGTCGCGGCCCGATGTGGTGGTCTTTCCCACCAGCACCGAACAGATTGTGGGCATCGTGTCGGCGTGCTGCGATCTTGACGTGCCGTTCCTCGCCCGCGGGGCCGGGACCTCGCTCGCCGGCGGGTGTGTGCCGGTAGGTGGCGGAGTCATGATCGCCACCGCCCGCATGAAGACCATCCACGAGATCAACATCCGCGACCGCTATGCTGTCGTGGATCCCGGCGTAGTCAACATCTGGCTGACCAACGCCCTGAAGCCGCATGGCTACCACTACGCTCCCGACCCCAGCAGCCAGGGGGCCTGCACCATTGGTGGCAACGTCGCCACCAACAGCGGCGGCCCGCACACGCTGAAATACGGCGTGACCGTCAACCACATTCTCGGCGTCGAACTCGTGCTCCCCGATGGCCGCCTCGTGCAGGTCGGCGGACCCCATGAAGACACGCCCGGCTTCGATCTCATCGGCACCATCGTCGGCAGCGAAGGCACCTTCGGCGTCGTCAGCAAAATCTGGGTGCGGATCACCCGCAACCCCGAAGCCTACCGCACCCTGCTTGGAGTCTTCGCATCCATCGACGACGCGACGAATGCCATCAGCGATATCATCGGTGCGGGCATCGTGCCGGCGGCTCTCGAGCTTCTCGACCAAACGATCCTCGGAGCCGTGGAGGCTGCGTTCAAGTTCGGCTTCCCGCTCGATGCGGCCGCAGTGCTGATCATGGAGGTCGACGGCCTCGCCGCGGGCCTGCAGGAGGAAGCCGACCGCATCGAAACGCTGGCGCTCAAGAACAATGCCCGCGAGGTGCGCAAAGCGAACACGGACGCGGAGCGGATAGCGCTCTGGAAAGCCCGCAAGCAGGCGTTTGGCACGATTGGCCGGCTCGGGTACCCCAGCTACTGCACACAGGACGGCGTCGTGCCGCGTACCAAGCTACCGGAGATCATGCGCGTCATTCGAGCGACTTCGGACAAATATGGAATTGCAATCTGCAATGTGTTCCACGCCGGCGACGGGAATATCCACCCGATTCTGATGTTCGATGAACGCGACCCGGAACAAGTAAAACGCGTGCTAGCGTGTAGCACCGAGATTCTCGAAGAGTGCGTGCGACTCGGTGGCAGCGTGACCGGCGAGCATGGCATAGGCGTAGAAAAACTCGACTTCATGCAACGCATGTTCACGGAAGACGACTTGAACTTTATGGTGCGACTCCGCACCGCGTTTAATCCGAAAAACAACTGCAGCCCGAACAAGATGCTCCCCACTGCGGGAGGCTGCGCAGAACCGAGCGTGATCGCCGCAACCAAACCCGGCCGCCGTGCCGCACTGTAGTTTGCCCGCGGTTCTGAATTTTTGGCGAGCGGTGGGTGTCAACCCACTGTTTCTTGCTGAAAAACAATCCAATGGAGAAACAGGGGATGCACGTCCCCGGCTCGCCTGAAAGAAAAGTGGCCGCAGCTCGTTTCTCAATGGCAAACGCGTGGGCAAAGCAGT
>JBGSSZ010000299.1:0-1656 GCA_041736785.1 Limnoglobus sp. | reverse complement strand
TCCCGCCGCGCTTTCTCGGCCTTGCTACACTTCAATTTGAGTTGTTCCTCAAGATCCATGTTTCTCTTCCTCACGGGTTGGGTTGTCCTCATCCCCAAACTCTGCTTGAGAACGAGGACAATATCAGATGGTTAGGATTGAGCCTTGCCAGTACGTTCTTCCCAAATCGCGTCGATCGCGCGAACGATCTGCTCAGGCGCCACTTCCCCCGACGACATCGGACACCAGTTCTTGGTGTACTTCGCGCGCCTGCGAATCTCCTTACGCGGGATTTCCTGACCGATCGGCAAGAACGAAGTCAGACTCAGCTTGACGTGTTTCTTTCCATCGTCCTCTACATACGTCCCCATCTCCACAATGCCCTTCGCAAACACGCCGTTGTCCTTGGAACCAGTCCGCTGCATGATTGCGATGTCACCCGGCTGAGGCCTTGTCGAGCGACAAATCCAGTCGGTGAGGTAAGGCTGCCCTCTCACCGCTGCCTGCTGAACATCATCGAAATCCTCGAAAGAATCCTGATCCTTCTCGGGGTTCCACACGAAAAAGTACACGCTCATCAGTCCCTCCGTTTTGGCGTTGTGAGAGGCCAAGAAAGCTGCGTCTTGCGGTTCTTTCAAGTAAGTGGATTGTCCCAGTCTTGGACCGCCGCGCCAAGAGCATCCGGCCTTTAATGGCGTCGCAAGACATTACTATATAGTCACTTGTGACAACGTCACGGAATCGCTCGCGACCATCAACAGCCTCGCCTCACCCATGTCCTAACTCGCAGTCTGGACTACCCTTCTGACTCTTCGTTGACGTGGGGTCCCAATCCTTTCCCTCGAACGACACATCAACATGAGAAATGGACACTTGGTGGCCAAGGGTGTGGCTTGGCCGGTTGGCCGGCGCCGAATCTACACGGCTGATCGGTCCCGATAGAATACCTGCATGCCTGAACTCGGCAAACTCGGACAGATACTCACCAGCACGCGGGTGTGCAGCAAGCCTCAGTGGGAGAAGGCGCTCGCCGAAGGTATAGCGGCTGGCAGTGAAGTCGAAGGGCTCCTTGCCACGATTCGCGTGCTGGCTGCCGAGCCGCCCCATTGGTGGGACGGCAAACAACCCGCGCCTCTGGGGCTCACCGAATATCAGCAGGCCGCGATCCGTTCCCGGTTCGTGGACGACGAACTGCCGCTCTTGCGCCGCGATCTCGCGCTCAATCAGTTCCTGCTGCTCGGCAAACTCGGTCAGGGCGGTCAGGGCGAAGTCTACCGGGCTCGCCAACTCAATCCGCCGCGCTTCGCCGCCGTGAAGACGCTCATCCGCGAGACGGACATGCGCCGCCTCCGCTTCGAGCAGGAAGCGCGGAGCATGATGAAGATTCAGCACCCCGCAGTCGCCCGCTTCTACCTGTACGAGCGCGTTCGCGATGCCGGCGGCGAGCCGACCGACGAATACCTCATCGCCATGGAGTTCGTTCACGGCACGCCTTTGCACCGGCACGTGCAGCGCGTCGGAATCGTGCCGTGGCGGTTCGCGGTTCACTGGGCGATTCAGCTACTGGGCGGGCTCGCTGTCATTCACCGGAACGGGCTCATGCACGGGGACGTCAAGCCGGAAAACGTCATGGTGGTCGGCCTGCAGCCGGGCCCGCAGGCGTCGGCGAGTTCGATG
>JBGSSZ010000308.1:0-1503 GCA_041736785.1 Limnoglobus sp. | reverse complement strand
AGCGATTGCGGAGTACGTGAACTACTACCGGTTCGACCGCAAGCACTCGTCGCTCGGCTACCTCACCCCCACCCAGTTCACCCGCCGTACCATGCTCGAAACAGTTAGCTGACCTGTCCGTCAAACCTTCAGCACCTCACGCCGTACCATGCTCGAAACAGTTAGCTGACCTGTCCGTCAAACCTTCAGCACCTCACAAGACTATTCGTGCCAGCTGTAACCTGCTATCAGGATTCATCGTGGCAGCTATCTGCTGAGCATGGTGCAGATCGAGAACGACGCCGCTGGTGCTGATAGCGACTCCGTTTGTTGCGGTACTGCTGGCGGCGTCGCCACGATGCGTGTCCGCGAGCCGAAGTTGTTCTCAGACGTCGATCATCTTTGCCGTGCAGCAGTCTGAACATCGTTAATGATTTCATTGTCGGCGATGCGTGACTGCTCCGAATCATTGGGACAAAATCACCCAGTGGTTTTGCCGTGTCAGAACGCATGATCGTTTTCGCAACCGGCGGAGTCCGTTCGGCTACAATTCCGACATCATCGGAGACTACCCATGTCGACCGACCGCAACTTGCTCGTCGGCATCCTCGCCGTGCAAATGAGCTTCGTTTCGAAAGACGACCTTGTCGCTGCCATGAATGCCTGGCTGCTGGCGAAACACCGGCCACTCTCCGAACTCCTGCAACTCACACCCGAACGCCGCACGCTGCTGGAAGCTCTTGTGGCCGAGCACCTCAAACTGCACGGCGACGATGTGCAGAAAAGCCTCGCGGCGATCTCCAGTGTCGAGAGCGTGAGAAACGCTCTCGCGCAAGTCGATGACGCCGATGTGCAGGCCTCTATCGGCTCTGTCAGCGATGGCACCATCGCGCAGACCTCCCCGCACTACACGCAGGATGCCACGCTTCGCTTCCGCATTGTCCGGCCTCACGCCAAAGGCGGCCTTGGCGAAGTTTTCGTTGCGCATGACAGCGAACTCCGCCGACAGGTGGCCCTCAAGGAAATCCAGAAGCGCCATGCGGATAATGCCAACAGCCGCGGGCGGTTCATTCTCGAAGCCGAGGTCACGGGCGGGCTGGAGCACCCGAACATCGTGCCGGTCTACGGCCTCGGCAGCTACGGCGATGGCCGCCCGTTCTACGCCATGCGCTTCATCAAAGGCGACTCGCTCAAAGACGCCATCGAGAAGTATCACGGCAAAACCTGGTCCAGCGATGCTGAGAGGAACATCGCTTTCCGCAATCTGCTCAAGCGTTTTGTCGATGTCTGCAATGCGATTGCCTATGCCCATAGCCGCGGTGTTTTGCACCGGGACTTGAAGCCCGCCAACATCATGCTCGGCAATTATGGCGAGACGCTCGTGGTCGACTGGGGCCTGGCGAAAAGCCTGGCGAGCCCCGTGAGTGCGGGCGCGGAGTCGGACGAACCGCCGCTGACCACCACCTGCGGCAGCTACGAAGAGACGCAAGCCGGCAGCGCCGTTGGCACGCCGCCGTTCATGAG
>JBGSSZ010000286.1:0-19037 GCA_041736785.1 Limnoglobus sp. | reverse complement strand
CCGTGGGTGATACGCCGCCACAGCCATTGTTGCCCGAGACTCATGACGAGCCGTTGGCGAACGACAAAGTGGAATGGGACATCGAGCAACCGGCTGCCGCGTGGCAGGCGGTGACGGTGCCGGAAGCTCCCGCGAAACCCGGCGAATACCCGGAGCGGTTCATTGACGGCTCTCAGCGAAACCTGCCGGTGTTGTGCGTGCGGCCCGCGCAAGGCTGGCCCATTCCGCTCATGGTCGCGGAAGCCGGGGCGATCGCACTGCGGCTCACGGGCCGCTGTTTCGTGCGCGATTTCGTGCAGGTCGAGCGATTCCTCGGCATGGTGACTGAGCCGTTTCCGTGGGATGACGTCGAACGCTTTGCCTCCGACCTCGCGAACCGACACGATCTGCAACTGCGGCTGATTTCCGCAAACTTCCCCAAGCCCGAAAAGAACCCGTTTGACTACGAAGTCATGAGGAACCAGACGCACCAGCGATTGCAGCAGGAGATGCTGAACCTCGAGCGACTGGCGTTCGCTGCCGAGCCCGAAGTTCCGGCACTGATGGACGGCATGATCGCCGGAACGATGCACAGCGATGCGGCACGGAAGCGACCGCTGCTCGTGGGCATCGTCAAGCAGATCGCGAATCCGCTGCTGCACGACGAAGGCTTCCGCGTGCTGTTGTCGCTGCGGCCTGGGCAGCGCACTCCGGTGATGAAGCTGACCGGAGTGTCAGATGATCGCGAAGCCGACATGCCGCGGGCGAGTTGGTATTTGAAGCTTGCGGGTGGTCCGCGGCTGGCACCGAACTGGGGTTACGTCCGGGTGGATGTACCGTGGGTGCAGTTCGAGGAGCGGTTTGGCGGGAGCCTCGACTTCGTGAACCGCCTGAGCCGCTGGCTGATCGACGCTCGCTGCCGTGCGGTGAGTTACGCTCGCATGCCGGTGAGCCTCGAGCCAATCGTGCGGGCCGAGGATCTGCTCAAGCCACTCTTCACCCCGCTGCCGCGGCTCGCGAACCGCCTGACGCGCGAGGCTTTTCCGGGAGGATCCGCGTGAGAACGCTGCTCGGCCGCGTGGCCGCCCCGCCCGACTGCGAAAGCACCTCCGGCGAATTCTATTTCTGGGTCTGCGACGACTGCGGAGTCGAACGCACGCAGATCATCGCCACGGCCTGCAGCATCGGCGGCAGCAGCGTGACGTTTATCGGCGTGGTGGTCGAGGTCTATCGCCGCAGCCGTGCGAAAGACATCGGCGAGGAGATCGACCGCTACGATGGCGGCCGCGGCGGCTCTCCGCCGTTCGACTCCGCCGGCGTCACCTACGCCAAAGTGTCGGTGCTGCGGACCGCTCCCGTCACACATGCACCGCCGAGCGAGGAGAGCGAAGTCTACCTCGCCACTGCCGACGAAGCACGACAGGGTTACGGCGTCGACACCACCGAGCATCCGCTCGACGTCGGCCTGCTGCGCAATGGTGGCACCGCGTTCGCCGGTCGCGCCACGCTCGATCTCGACTACCTTCTAGGCGAGAACGGCGGCCACCTGAATGTGAATGGCATCGCCGGTCTGGGTGCGAAGTCGAGCTTTCTGCTGCACGTCGTCTGGATGCTCCTGCGCGAGGCGAAGCGACAACAGGTCGAGGCTCCGAGCGGCCAGCGACTGCTCATCGCACCCATTGTCTTCAACGTCAAGAACTACGACCTGTTCCACATCGACCGCTGGAACAAAAAGTTCCTCGAGGACCGCGACCGACACATGGCGGACTGGCACGAGTTCGGCGTCAGCGATCCGACACCGTTCGCCACGCCGACGATGCTCGCCCCGCAGGTGAAGGACCAGTCGCTCCCCGAGAATGTGGGCCGCAGCGACGACCTCGTGAAGCCTTACAGTTGGAGCCTGTCGGACGTGATTGAGCAACGGCTCTTCAAGTATCTCTTTGCCGACGACGCGATCCACGATGCCAACTTCGGCGGGCTCGTCGACGAGCTTGAAGAAAAGCTCGCGATCGAGAAGCAGGGCCGCTTCATTCTCCGCGATGGCGTGCCGAAGACATTCGACGAACTCCTCGAGGAGTTCCGCGACTTTGCCGCTCAGAACTGTGCGGACTATGCACCTCAGACGCGTGGAAAGGTCTTTCGACATTTGAAGTTCATTGTCCGTGGCGGCGACGGAGTGCTCCGCCGTCACGATGCCAGGGGGAACCCCATCCGCATCCCGAACGCGGCGTTTGCGGGGCCGATGATAATCGACCTTTTCTCGATCCGCATGACCCCGCAACTGCAGCGCTTCGTCGTCGCCGCCGTGCTGCACCAACTCGTCGGGCTGCGCTCGAAGAATGTCACAGACAATCTGCGCTTTGTGGTGATGCTCGACGAGCTGAACCGGTTCGCGCCGAAAGACTCCAGCGACGCGATCACCGGCATGATCGAGACCGTGGCGGCGGAAATGCGCTCTCAGGGCGTGATCCTGCTGGGAGCGCAGCAGCAGGCCAGTCTGGTGAAACCGCGAGTCATCGCAAACTGCGCCGTGAAGGCGATCGGCCGCAGCGATAGCTACGAGCTTGGCGCCGAGGTCTGGAAAGCACTCGATCGCTCGGCGCGGCAGTCCGCCGCGCAACTGCAGGCGGAGGAGAAGTTGCTGCTTCAGCCGAATTTCCGCGAGCCCATGCTGGCGAAGATCCCCTTCCCGCCCTTCGCATTGAAGCGGGAGCACGCGGCCGAGCCGGAGAGCACGGCGAAGACCCACATCCGAAAACTCGAAGCGGAATTCTGATCCATGCTGATCCTGCACACGGCCGACTGGCACCTCGGCGACGTTCTCACCCGACTCGACCGCACCGACGATCTCCGCAAGCGCGTCCGCGAAGTCGCAGCGCTCTGCGAATCGCGACAGGTCGATCTCGTCGTCATCGCCGGCGATGTCTTCTCCGACCATTCTGCCGTCACGTATGAGAAAATGACCGCTGAGCTTGAGCACATTCATGAGGCTTTCGCCGCGTTCTTCGCTCGGGGCGGGACCATCCTCGCCATCACCGGCAACCACGACAAGGACATTCGCAGTGATTTGATCCGCGCCGGGATGAAGCTGGCCGCCGCTCCGACCCGCGGCGCGCTCAATCCCGGTCGCATGTACTTGCAGAATGGTCCCGGCATCACCACGTATGCGGCTCGCGGCGAGACGGTGCAATTTGTACTTGTGCCGTATCCCTTCGCGCACCGCTATGCCGAGCCCGACGACAAATTCGACTCGCGCGAGGAGTTGAACCGCGCGATCAAGACCCGCGTGGCCGCCTGGCTGACGAATGCTGCCGCCAAGCCGAATTTCGACCCCAAACTGCCGAGCGTGCTGGTGGCGCATCTGAACGTCAGCGGCTCGGAGACGCACCAGCTTTACAAGCTCACCGAGCGCGATGATGTCTGCTTCGACGGCGGCGCGATCCCGACGCACTGGGCGTATGTGGCGCTTGGCCACATTCACAAGCCGCAGCCTCTGGGGGGTGTTGGCCACGTTCGTTATCCTGGCCCGCTCGACCGTCTCCGCATCGACGAGCGCAATGACGATCGCGGTGTGCTTCTGGTCGACATCGGACCGCAGGGTTGCCGCGGCGAGCCGGAGTGGGTGCCGCTCGCTCCGACGCCAATGCACGATATCGTGATCACCGATCCCGCCGAGGTCGCCGGCTTCGCGGCGAAATATCCGGACCATCGCGAGGCGATCGTCAACATCAGCGTGCGGCACGATTCGACCGCCGCCCAGAAAGACGCACTCACCCGCGAATTGCGGAAGCTCTTCCCACGCTACGCCGAGATCCGCTGGGAGACTGACCCCGCGGCAGCGGGTAGCCGTGGTGAGGCTGTGCAAACTCAGGTCGACTATCGCGAGACAGTCCGCAAGCATCTGGCAGACAAGCTCACTGGCGATCCCGACGGCCCCGCCATCATCGCTCTCGTCGAAACCTTCCTCACGGAGGCGTCATGATTCCACGCCGCGTGCTGCTCGAAAACTTCCTCACCTTCGCCGCCCCCGTGGAGCTTGTGTTCACGGACGATGAACCGCTCTGGGTCCTCGGCGGCCCGAATGGCTCCGGCAAAAGTGCCGTCTTCGACGCCATCACCTACGCTCTCTTCGAGTGCCACCGCGGCGGAGAAGGCCAGAAGATGGACAAGCTCATCCGCCACGGACAAAAGGGCTTCCGCGTCGAACTCGATTTTGAGTTCGCCGGGCGGATCTACCGCATCCAGCGCAGCCGCACCAAATCGGGCAGAAGTGCGAAGTCCGTGCAGAAACTCGACGAGCGCGGCCCTGACGGCGAATGGGCTCCGGTGCCCGGCGTCAACTCCTCCGACGAACTCAACTCCTGGGTGAAGAGCACACTCGGCCAGGACTTCACGTCGTTCTCGTCGTCGGTCCTGCTGCGACAGGGCAAAGCCGATCAACTCTTCACGCTCAACGGCACCGACCGCAACAGCATCCTCAAGAAGATCATTGGCTACGAAGAATTTGAGAAGCTCGCCGAGCGGATCAAGGACGCGACGAAGGAGAAGCGGCGCGAGCACGAAGAACTCAAGTCGGCTCTCGCTCAGATGGAGCCTGCGACCGAAGCAGATCTCGATGCTTGCCGCACTGCGGCGGGCCTGGCAAAAGTCGCATGGGAACATGCCAAGGATCGCGTGGACGACGCAGCCTCGCGGATCGAGCGTGCAAAGCAGTGGCGCAAGCTGCAGGACGACCGCCGCAAGCTGGAACTGGAATTGGAGAGTGCGAAGGCACGCAGTCTGAAAGCGAAGGAACTGCAAGCCGGGCAGGCTCGGCATCAGGAGCTTGGCACGATGCTGCCATTGGTGAAGTCGATTCGCAAGACCTTGGCGGAACTGACGCGGCTCAATGCGGAGATCGACAAAGCAACAACTTTGCACGACGATGCTGTCCGCGAGCGCGACGCGGCGAAGGCCGCGGCGGAACAGGCACAGGAGCAGGTACGTAGTCTCGAGGCCGGCGCCGGCACGCGACAGAACCGCCAGAATGAAATCGTGACGCAAACGGAGCAGGCTCAAAAGCACCTTGCAACGGCGAAGGCACTAGAGAAGCTGACTGCAGACTTGGCAAATTATCCGACCGATCTGGCGGCTCGCCACGCTGCCGCGACCGCAGCCAGCAAGGCCGCTGCCACCCAGCACACCGACGCCGTCAAAACCCACGCCGAGAAACGGGCACTGTACCAGTCGCTCAAAACGCACGGTGAGGAAATCGCTGGATTGGAGGGGGGTGCCAAGTGCCTCCGCTGCGGCCAGGAAGTGACGGCGAAGCACCTGAAAGAGGAGCGGGAGCGCGTGGCTGTGGAGCTTTCAGAACTAGAGACCGCCGGCAAGGCCGCGAAGAAATCACTCGACGTGTCGGCGAAGGCGAAGGAAACTGCTGAGCAGGAGGAATCGCGGTTGGCCAGTGAAGTGCGGGCCCGGGACGACCTCGTCACGCGCCGCGACGCGACAGCCCTGCACGCTCCGACTGCGAGTGCTGCAGATCTGGCTGCCAGCATTGGCGAATTGAAAAGGGAACTCGATACGCTCAAAGCCGAGGCCGAAGCTCATACGAAGAGCTTGAAGGTCGCAGAGTCCACTGCGGCGACTCACGTCGCGACTGCGAAGACTCGTGATACCGAGGCCTCTACGATCTCGACGACGCTGCAGACCGCCAGACAGAAGCGAGCAACTCTACAAGGCACCCTCGACGCTGAGCAACCGCGTCTCTCCGTCACATGGGACGCGGTTACACTCACTGAAAATGCGATCGCGGAACTCGATAGCGAACTGCAATCGCTGACCGACGCCGACGTTGCGGGAGAATACGCAAAGGTGGCCCAGGACGCGGCTCTGTACGGCGAGCGGACCGAGAAACTGCAGATCCTGGTGAGCGAATGCGATGCGATCGACCCTGCCGACCGACTGATCGCCGCCGATGCGGACGCTGCCCGCACTACAGCCCTCGAACTGCGTGCGAAAGCCGAAACCGATTACAATCGTGCGGCGCAGAAGCTCCAAGGATTGGTGCAGCAGCAGGAGCAATACATCCGGACCTCGACCGATGCCGATGCCGCCGAGCGAAAGTACAAGTACCACAAGCGAGCCGACGAGCTTCTCGGTGAAGCCGGGCTCATGCGCGATCTTCTCCGCACGGCTGAGCACGAGATCATTGCTTTGGGCGACGACACGCTACGTCAACTCACCAGCCAGGAACTGTCCCTCGAAGCCGATGACGAAGTGACGGGCCGCCAGGACAAAGTGCTGGCTGTTCGCATCCGTAAAGATGGCGACACGACCGGCATCGACTTCATTTCGGGCAGCCAGCGTTTCCGCGTCGCGGTCAGCCTGGCTTTGGCCATTGGCCGCTTCGCCGCTGGCAAGCGACGCCCGATCGAGGCGGTGATCATCGACGAGGGCTTCGGCAGCCTGGACGAAGACGGCCTCCGCGCCATGGCGGAAAACCTGCATGAACTCCGCCGCACCCAAGCCCTCAAACGCATCATCCTTGTCAGCCATCAGAAAAACTTCACCGAGCAATTCGCCGCCGGCTATCGCTTGACGCCGTCGCCCGACGGTACAACAGCCACAAGAGTGGGATGATCCTGATTGCGAGAGTTCCAAAGGGCACGGATTGCACTCCGTTTTTGTCCGTGTCTTCAATTCCGTCGGATCCACGTCCCGTTTTAGCTTGTCACACATTTGGGCGTGTCGCCATTAACTCTGGGTATCTCCGAGGAATGCACTTGCCCGACCACGTACCTCTGCGCGCACTCGATCACGTGACGTACTGCCCCCGGATGTACTACCTGCAGTACGTCGACTGCGTCATGCCGATGAACGAGCACGTCGAGAGCATACTGGACAAGGACAGCGACATTGCACGCACGCGCAGCGTGGAACTCACCAGCGAATCGCTCGGGCTCACCGGCACGCTCGATGAGATCGAGTGCCGGGGCGGCGAGGAGTATCCCGTCGGGACCAAACCCGGCTTCGCCCCGCACGATGAGAACGGCAACCCCACCGTGTGGGACAATGACGCTGTGCAGCTTTGCGGTCAGGCTCTGTTGCTCGAAGAATCGACCGGCAGCACCGTACCGCACGGCTACCAGATTTATGCCAGCAGCCAGGAACGCGTGGTCGTCGTCTTCGATGAGTCGCTGCGGAGCAAGACGCGGCTCGCTCTGCAAATGTGCAAAGACCTGTCGCAGCAGGACACACCACCGGAACCGCTGCCCGCGGAACTGCGGCACCGCTGCTTTGACTGCTCACTCGCTCCAGTCTGCCTGCCGGAGGAGACTCTTTTCGCCCTTGGTCAGCCCATGATCGGGGTGGAGCCGACCGCGATCACCCGGGTGATTCCAGGCTCCGACAGCGGCACCGTGCTGTACATCCATGAGCCCGGCAGCCATGTCGACAGACACAATGAGCACCTCGTCGTGAGGAAAGACCACAAGGAAATCTCGAAAGTGCCGATGTATGCGATCCGCCAACTCGTGCTGTTCGGCAACGTGCAGATCAGCCCGCAGGCCCTCCAGTCGCTGATCGAAAACGAAATCGGCATCGCACTCCTGACCGGTCATGCGAAGTTCATCGGCATGGTCCAGCCCGCTCCCGCGAAGAACGTCAACCTCCGCGAAGCCCAATACCGCCGCTTCAGCGACCCCGCGATGTGCCTCCTCTACGCCAAAGCCTGCATGCGGGCCAAGCTCGTCAACCAGCGCACGTTGTTGATGCGGCATACGCATGGCAAGGACGAGCTTGCCGCTCAGGGCCTCGCGAATCTGATCCGCAAAGTCGAAGACACGACAGCGTTGGATTCGCTATTGGGATTGGAAAGCCAAGGAGCGAGTCTGTACTTCGGTGAATTTCACCGCTTCGTCAAGACCCAACTGCTGGGAGCGGGCATCGATTTCCGCACACGCAATCGCCGGCCACCGACCGACCCGATCAACGCGCTCCTGAGCTTCGCATATGCCCTGCTCGCCAAGGACTGCTTCGCTGCCGTGTGTACCGTCGGCTTCGACCCCTGGAAGGGTTTCTTGCACGCCAGCCGTCACGGCAAGCCAGCGCTCGCTTTGGATCTGATGGAGGAGTTTCGAACGATTATCGCTGACAGCGTGGTGCTGACGCTGATCAACAACGCACTGCTCGACGCGAGTGATTTCATGATTTGGCGTGGTGCCTGCCACCTGACGGACCACGGCCGCAAGACATTCTTCGCCGCCTACGAAGCCCGTCGAGCCACCGAGATCACGCACCCCGTCTATGGCTATCGCATGAGCTACAGCCGCATGCTGGAGGTGCAGGCCCGCATGCTCGCTGCTGCGGTGCGGGGATCGATTCCGAGTTACACCGGTTTCACGGTGCGCTGATGGAAGACGCCTCGTGACCGACCACGACCGAACTCGTCAGCCCGGCAATCACCGCAGCCTGGGCATGGCTGAGCAGAGGATCTCACGACGCATTATTATTTTTGCACCGGGCTGGGTGCGGCCGCCAGAACTTCCGCGCTGGCGCCGCTCTCGTAGGTTTTGAAATTGATGTTGAACAATTCTGCCAGCTTCCTGGCTGTCGCGTCATAGGAATCCTTGTCGGCCCAGGTGTCGCGTGGCCAGAGGATCTCGGTGGGGACGCCGGGACACGCGGTGATCACCTCAAAACCGAAAACAGGGTCACGTTTGGTCTTGGCACCCGCCAGTGAGCCGTCGTGAATCGCGTTGATGATGGCGCGGGTGTGGGCCAGCTTGATCCGTTTGCCGACGCCATACGCTCCGCCGCTCCAGCCGGTGTTGATCAGCCAGACGCGGGCGTTGTGCTGCTTCATTTTCCCTGCGAGGAGTTCCGCATATTTGCTCGGATGCCAGACGAGGAACGGCCCACCGAAGCAGGGCGAGAATGTCGCGGACGGCTCCTTCACGCCAACCTCGGTGCCGGCGACTTTGGCCGTGTAACCGCTGATGAAATGATACATCGCCTGTGCTGGCGACAGGGAACTGACCGGGGGGAGCACGCCGAATGCGTCGCAGGTCAGGAAGATCACGTCTGTCGGGTGACCGGCCATGCAAGGGATCCGCGCGTTGCGGATGAAGTGAATGGGATAGGCCCCGCGAGTGTTCTCTGTAATGCTCGTATTCGTGAAATCCACGGCGTGATCGTGGTCGAGCACCACGTTTTCCAGCACAGCGCCAAAGCGTAATGCCTGGAAAATCTCCGGCTCGGATTCGTGGGAGAGATTGATGGCCTTGGCATAGCAGCCGCCTTCAATGTTGAAGACGCCCTCGTCGCTCCAGATATGTTCATCGTCGCCGATCAAATCACGATTGGGGTCCGCAGAGAGCGTGGTCTTGCCGGTGCCGGAGAGCCCAAAGAGCAGCGACGACTGGCCGGAGTTGCGGTCCGCAGTCGCGGAGCAGTGCATGGAGAGCATGCCGCGCTTCGGGGCAAAGTAATTCGCGACCGTGAAGACGCCTTTCTTCATCTCACCTGCATACTCAGTGCCCAGAATGACCAGCTCCCCCTCTTCCAGGCTCAGGCTGATACTGGTCCTCGAATCGACACCGGCGGTGAGACGGTTGGCAGGAAACGCACCCGCATTGCAGATGACGAAGTCGGGCTTGCCGAACGATGCCAACTCCGCGCTGGTTGGGCGGATGAGCATGGTGTGCATGAACAGGGCATGGTACGGGCGCGAGCAGATGACGCGGACTTTGATGCGGTACTTCGGATCCCAGCCAGCGAATCCGTCGAAGCAGTAGAGCCGGTCACGCGTGTTCAGGTAGTCATGAGCCCGCTCGCGATTGATCGCGAATGAGTGGGCGTCGAGGGGAATGTTTACCGTGCCCCACCACACTTCGCTCTCTGAGTCGGGGTGTCGAACGAAACGCTTGTCTTTGGGCGAGCGGCCAGTCTTCACGCCGGAGTAGGCGACGAGGGCACCGTTCTCAGCAATGCTCGCATCTTTCTCGTAGCGGATGGCATGCTCATACAGCCGACTGGGCGACAGGTTGCGGTGTATCTCTCCAACAGTGATGCCGTATTCCTCAAGGTTGAAGGGCTTGTCCATTCGTTGTTCCTAACCTGGCTCGTTTGCAAGTGTTATCGTCAGATGCGGCACGAACTTCAAGTCATCGCGGGCCAGTTGCCGTCGCTTTTGCAAGTGGTCTGAATGAGCAGTGTTTATGGTCAAAGAACATGGCATGGTGTCATGACATTGATGATGTCACGGAATCGCCACACGAGGCACTGGCTGCGGAATAGATGGGCTTGAGAGCGTCCTCGATCGGCGACGTGCACCGCCAGAACGGGATGGGGCCAAGCCGCAACAGGATCATTCCGGAGACAGTTGGCACTCGACTGGGGCTGAAATCACTCACGAGCACGCTGGGCCGCCAGAACGATTTCGCATCCACATCCGTGATCGGGTCGCGAACGGTGATGGGTCCGGTTGATTTCACGGTGGCGAGGCTCTTCACGAGCGCTTGGTGCTCCAGGCCACGAAGCTTGAGGAGCAGGAACGGATCGCGGTTCAGCGTCTCGGCAACGATGTAATAGACAGCGGCCACATGCTTGCAGGGATTCGACCAATCCGGGCAGTTGCAATCCGTCTTGAGGTCGTTTGCCTTCGTCGGAAAGAGTGGCACACCAGCTTTTTTGGCCACAGCTTCGATTTCCTCGGGCATCTCGCCCGCCAGGAGTTTCGCGGTGTAGAGAGCTTTGGTGTTCAGCGCCGCGGTGAGCTTCTTCCAGTTGCGGTCATCGAGCCGAGCGACTTGAATGGTGACCAGATAGGGCGTGGCCCGCGAGCCTTGGACCTTCGCCTTGACGATGCCGGGTTGGACATCGATGGAGAGCACTTGCCCGGCGCGAGCGTAAGTGCGGCCCCGGCCCAGGCGTCCGCCGACATCGAAGCTCTCGATCACCTGGATCCAGCGTCGGGCCCACCAGCTATCGCCGAAATTGCGACCTTGTGGCCGGATGCCGCCAACACCATGAATGCGGGGGCTCTTGTCGTGGTACCACATCACTCGTCCTCCACAGCGTCTGGCCGCAGTGCGATTATACTCTTGAGATCGCGATTGCTCATCTCAGTCAGCCAGCCTTCGCCTGTGCCGACGACTCGGCTTGCCACGCTCTGCTTCCGTTCAATCATCTCGTCGACCTTCTCTTCGAGCGTGCCGATGCAGACGAATTTGTGGACCTGCACGTTCCTCGATTGCCCGATGCGGAAGGCGCGATCCGTGGCCTGATTTTCGACGGCGGGGTTCCACCATCGGTCGAAATGGAAGACGTGATTGGCCGCGGTGAGCGTGAGACCGGTGCCACCCGCCTTGAGGGAGATGAGGAAGACCTGCGGAGCGTCTTCGAGTTGCGTGTTTTGGAATCGAGCCACCATTTCCTGGCGTTTCTTCATCGGAACGCCACCATGCAGGTAAAGCACTTCCCGGCCGAAGCTCTCCTGAAGGTGCGATCGCAAAAGCTCGCCCATCTCGGTGAACTGAGTGAAAACCAGAGCCCGGTCGCCGGCCTGGAGCACTTCACCGATCATCTCGGAAAAGCGGGCCACTTTGCCGGAGCGGTTCGCCAGTGGCCCGCTCTCGCCGAGGAACTGGGCCGGATGATTACAAACTTGCTTGAGTTTGGAGAGCGCTCCGAGGATCATCCCCCGGCGGCGGATGCTCTCCCCGCTCGGCAGAGTTGCCGTAAGGCTGTCCACGACGGCCTGGTAGAGCGTAGCCTGCTCCTTCGTGAGTGTGCAGTAGACTTTGTTTTCGAGCTTCTCGGGCAGATCG
This sequence comes from Limnoglobus sp., assembly GCA_041736785.1. Taxonomy (GTDB): domain Bacteria; phylum Planctomycetota; class Planctomycetia; order Gemmatales; family Gemmataceae; genus JBGSSZ01. The sequence goes on along the minus strand of JBGSSZ010000286.1, from coordinate 7,245 downwards.
GCGATGATGCTCTTGTCCGTCTTGAGCCGCCGCAGCAGGAATGGACCCGTGCGGGTCTTCAGCCGCGCCATCGCGTCTTCGTCGCCTTCGACCTGAATCGGCGTGAGGAACTCGCGGCGGAACGACGCCCGCGTGCCGAGCCAGCCGGGATTGAGGAACTGGGATATCGACCAGAGGTCACCGACATGATTCTCCACGGGCGTACCGGTGAGCGCGATGCGGAAGCCCGCCTGGAGACGCTGAGCGGCCTGTGCGGTCTTGGATTCCGCATTCTTGATGGCCTGGGCCTCGTCCAGCACGACGCCAGCCCAATCGATTTTGGTCAGCGTCGCTTCATCGCGATGGAGCAGCGAATAGCTCGAGATCATCAGGTCGATCGTGCGGAGCTTCTTCTTCAGCGAAGTGCTCCGATCGCGGTCGAGGCCGTGATGCACCAGAATCCGCAGCCCCGGTGTGAAGCGTTCGGCTTCCTTCTTCCAATGCCCGACGACGGACATCGGGCAGATCAGCAGCACAGGCCGCGTCTCGCCTTCGTTGACCGCCTGTTGAATCATCGCGAGCGTCTGCACCGATTTGCCGAGGCCCATATCGTCGGCGAGGCAGGCGCCGAGCCCGACACGACGCAGGAACGCGAGCCACGAGAAACCGCGGACCTGATACGGGCGCATCTGACCCTGAAACCCCATCGGCACGGCTTGCTCTGTGAACGTCTCCGGTTGCAGGAGTTGATCCAGGAACGATTTCAGGGCACCCTTCGCCGTGATTTTGTTGACGCGGAGCCCGGCCGGACCGTCTTGCGCGCCGATCTCCATCATCAGCGCATCGCGGACCGTGCCGATCGTCTGCGGCTTCTTCTTCCAAAACGCGAGGGCATTCTGAAGTTCTTCGGCGTTGACCGCGATCCACTGACCGCGGACCTGCACGAGCGGTGACTTCAGGTCCGCGATGGTCTGCAGTTCCTGCAGGCTGAGTTCGACATCGCCGAGTGCGGCGCGCCAGTCGAACTGGACGACGGCATCAAGCGAGAGCGCGCCGGTGCTCGCCGAGAAACTCGTTTTAGTGGCAGCGGCCGTGGTGAGAGCCAGACGGTTCCGGTTACCGCCGCGGGTCCACCAGGACGGCAGGAGCACGCCAAATCCTGCCTGTTCGAGCAGCAGAGCCGTCTCGCTGAGGAATTTGTGGGCCGTGGATCCATCGAGGGAGGCTCCTGTGGGCGTGGCGTCGTTCAGACTGCGTTCGACAATCGGGCTGAGCTTCGCCGCCTGGCCGAGGCTCATCAGGATGAACGCTCGCTCCGGCAGCGGCGCGGCGAGCTTCGGCTGCCGCCGCGCACGCCAGAAATCCGCCATCGCTATCAGCAGGCTCGGATCGTCGATCGCCTGTAGGAAGAAAGAGACTCGCCACGGATCGCCCGGCCCAAGCGGTTCTTCGAGTCGAAAGCAGAGCCGGTACGCAGAGTTGTTGCTCAAAGCCAGCGGCCGCTGCCAGTCTTCGAGCGTTCGAGCCAGGGCGGTGGCTTCCGTGGCTGAGACCTTCATCGCGCCGTCCACACTCTGCAAGGCATGCAGCCATTGGTCGTGAACGCTGTCGAACTTCTTGCGCCGGGCTTGGCTCGGAAGCGATGTCCGCACCGCGCTGTCGACGATCTCGTCGATGAATTCGGTCAACAAGACTGACGGCGAGATCGAATCGGATTGAAAGACGCGGCACGCACCGGGCATCGCCGCGAGCAGTTGTTCGAAGCGTGGCCGATCCGTCGCGGCGATCAGTCCCCGCCAGCAGGCCCGCAACGTTTTCTCCGCGACCGCGATGCCGGGGAGAAATTGTTCGCGAGCGACGAGGCGACGGGCGAATCGCGCGACCTGGGCCCAATATTTGAGAGTGGTGCCGGCGATGACGCCCGGAGCGAGGAGTCCGTCGACGAGCACCTTCGAGACGAATTCGAACAGCTTCTCCGAAGGTAGCGGGAGCAGTGTGACCGACCAAGGCTCCAGGGTAATCGCTGCTGTCGCATCAGGCCCCGGGGCGATCAGCGGGCTGGACGCGATGGGCAAGCTGTTCGCGGTCGGCAACACCAAGGGTTCATGAAATCCCGTGGCCCTCGGCAGGTCGACGATCGACCGCAGGGCATCGCCGTCGGCGGCAAACGAATGCCATCCGGACGGCCCAGCTGAGGTTGTGCCCGTCTCACCCCACACAGCCCACTGCGCGTCCCGATAGGCTAGTTGCACAATGAGCATGTGAGATCTGAACGGTTAATCGGTGAACGGGGCCGCAAACACAGTCAAAGCCGAATTGTACAAATATTTACAATGACAAAGGCCCAATGAAGTGCCAGCAGGTCTCGTTTCAATCGGATTCCAGTATCAGCTTTTTCAATACGCCGGAGGATCATGATGAAAACAATTTGGAACGACGCGGTCCTGGCCGATTCGGATCGGACCATCGTGATTGAAGGCAATCACTATTTCCCGGCCGACGCAATCCACGCGGAGTACTTCCAGCCGAGCGACACTCAGACCGTTTGTGGATGAAAGTCGGGAATAAAACCCGTCGTTGTCGCTCAATGAAGGTGCAAGTCAGTTTTCCACTCCATCTCTTGTCCGGGGTCCGCCATGAGTGCTCTGCACACCAGCCGCGGCATGCGCCGCACCGTCCTCATCACCCTGTTTGTCATTGCCTGCCTCGGCTGCGGAGGAACGATCTCGCAATCGAGTGCCAAGATGGCCGTTTCGGTGACCGTGGCGAATGCCAATGAACCTCAGAACGCTGAGGACTACGACCGCATCGTGGAGAATCCGTTTCTCTCGGCTCTGCATGAGCCGCGATCGACGTTTTCCACCAGCGTCGACACAGCGAGCTACAGCAACCTGCGGCGGTTCCTGAACGAGGGCCAACTCCCGCCGCCGGATGCGGTCCGCATTGCCGACATGCTGAACTATTTCGACTACGACTACCCCAAGCCGCGTGGCGACAACCCCGTCGGCATCCTACTCGAACTCGGTCCCTGCCCGTGGCAACCGAAGCATCACCTGCTACGAATCGCACTGAAGGCCCGCACCATCGACCCGGAGAACATGCCGGCCCGCAATTTCGTATTCCTCCTCGACACCTCCGGCTCGATGAGCGGTCCGAATCGACTGCCGCTGGTGCAGAAGTCGCTGAACCTGCTGGTCGAACAACTCACCTCTCGCGATCGGGTGTCCATCGTCACTTACTCCGGCAATGCTGGATTGACGCTCGAAGCAACCCGTGGCGATCAGAAGAACCGCATCACGCAGGCCATCGACAGCCTCACCTCGGGTGGCTCGACCAATGGTGCCGGTGGCATCGTCGCCGCGTACGAGCAGGCTCAGGCCGCGTTCATTCCCAATGGGCTCAATCGCGTCATCCTCGCCACTGACGGCGACTTCAACGTCGGTGCCTCCAGCAACGCCGAACTCGTGCGCCTCATCGAGGAGAAACGCAAAAGCGGCATCTTTCTGACCGTCCTCGGCTACGGCATGGGCAACCTCAAAGACAGCACGCTCGAACAACTCGCACACCACGGCAACGGCTTCTATGCCTACATCGATAGCCTCGACGAGGCCCGCAAAATCTTCGTCGATCAGGGCGGAGCCCTCGTCACGGTCGCAAAAGACGTGAAGGTCCAAGCCGAGTTCAATCACAAGCTCGTCAACGCCTACCGGCTCATCGGCTACGAAAACCGCGTGCTCCGCTCGGAGCAGTTTCGCGACGACGCCACCGACGCCGGCGACATAGGCAGCGGTCACACGTACACCGCCCTCTACGAGATCGTCCCCCGCGGCGTGGAGATCGCACTCCCCGACGCCGGTGCGCTCAAGTATCAGCGCACCGCCGAAGTGGCAAACGGACCTGCCGAGTGGCTTACCGTGCGTATGCGCTACAAGCACCCCGCCCGCGAGACGAGTGAAGAACTGAGCGTGGCATTGCCGGAGGGGGCGTTGCAGGAAGCCACCTCGGGCGATTTCCGCTGGACTGGTGCTGTGGCCGCGTTCGGGTTGGTGCTGCGTGATTCACCACACAAGGGCGAAGCCAGTCTGAAAATGGTGCAGCGACTGGCCGAATCGGCTCAAGGTGAGGACGCCCACGGCAAGCGCCAGGAGTTCCTGCTGCTGGTCAACAAGGCCCAGCGGCACAAGTTGCGATAGCGCATTCGACGCTGTACAAACAACGCTGAGCACGATTCGAAATTATGAAGCTCCTCGGATACCTGTGGGCCTTTCCTGTCACGGCGGTTGGCTTGTCATTCGCTGCGCTGGCTGTCGCGACGGGCGGGGCGGTCAGGACGAGGCATGGTGTCGTTGAGGCGTGGGGCGGATTGCCGGGCTGGCTCCTTCGCGGAGGACGGTTTCACCGCGGTGGGGCAGTTTTGGCCCTCGGGAGAAACTGCCGAAGCCTCGACCATCACCAGGGCCGCGCCGCCGACGGCCCGTGAACCGTGATGAACCGTGTGCCACTCGCCGGGCACACAGACGGTGTTCTTCAGAGCGTCACACCGAATCGAGCACCGAACTGGGCGAAGTCCACCGCTCCGTCGATGGTGCCGTCGTTGTTGAAGTCGAACGCGTTGCTCGGCAGTGCTAGCCCAAAAAAGTTGCCGAAGGCAGCGAAGTCGGTGGAGCCGTCGACCGTGCCATCGCCGTTGAAGTCGCCGAAAAAGCGGCGGAAGTAGGCGCTGTCCAGCGGGCTCGTGTAGTTGAGCGAAGGGATGTGGACTTGCCAGTAGCCGTCGGTCAGGGAGCCGTATTGGACCCCGTCGCTCACGTCATCGCCGTTGGCGTTGTCGAATGTCAGCACGACGACGTTGGCAGTGCCTGAGGTAGGACTGACGAGGACGCGGCCGTTAGCACCGGTCGCACCGCTCTGGACCGTGGCCGCGGGGCCGCCACTCGTGCGGGTGAGAATCACGCCTCCGGGTGCTGCGAGGAGCGCAGTGTCGACGCCCGCGGCGTAGTGGAGTTCAATACTCGTCAGCCGCGAGCGCTGGGCTGCGCCGAAGTTGACGAGCACGCTTTCAAGGCTTGTGACGGTGACGCGGACATCGTTGCCGGTGCCGGAGGCGTAGTCGATGGTGTACTCGACGCCCTTGCTGTAGAACTTGCCCCCTTGCGGGAGGCCGGCAAAGGTTCCCACGATGGCGTCGGTACCATCGTTTTCGACGATGATGAAGGTGTCTCCCAGGTTGGAGGCGTAGCCGCTGACAAGGTTGAGAGGCCCACCGAGGGTGACGGTACCGTTGACGGTGAGCACGTCGTGCTGTGTGACGGGTGTGAGGCCATTGAGTTCGACGCGGACTTCGGCATCCTTTGAGAAAACTGCATTCCCGGTGATGGTGAGGTTGGCTGTGCCGATGCCACCGGGGCGGACAGTGCCTGAAGCGGTGTTGACGGGCGAGAGCAGCGTGCCCGCGCCGCTGAGGAGGCCGCCATTGAGATTCAGCGTTCCCGGCGTGTCGAGCGTGCCGGTCTGGATGTCGATGGTGCCGCCGGTGTTGGCGAAGCCCTGCAGGAACGCGGCCGTGCCCGAACCGGCGGAGCGCACGATCGTGCCCTGGTTATTGAAGGAGGACCAGTCGATATTGAAGTCGCCACGGATGTCGTAGACGCCGCCGGGGGCGTTGGTCAGCGAGGGGCTGCCACTCTCGGTGACGTTGCCCGCGGACTGGATGATCGTACCGGTGTTCGTGGCCTGACCCGACGGCGTGACGTTGGTGGCGGCGTTGATGGTCAGCGAGCCGGCGTTGGTCCAGGTGCCGAAGGTTTGGCCGCCGGTCCACTGCAGCAGGTCGGTTGTGGGGATGTTGAAGGTAGCGTTTGAGCCAGTGAAGCCGCCGGCGAAGCGGATCAGTCCGGCACCGCTGCCAGTGATCGTCCCGGCATACGTTTGATCGCCGAGATCGAGAATCGTGCCAGCCGCGACGGTGTAGGTCGCTCCTGTCGTGGTGCCCGCATTCGGTGTGACCAGCCTGCCCGACTGCACGTCGATGCTGCCGGTGTTGTCGAAGCGACCGCCGCTGTTTCCCAGTCCGATGGTCGCAGTACCCGCTCCAGAAGTGCGGGTGATGCTGCCCTGATTGACGAAAATGCTCCAGTTGACGAGGATGTCGTCGCGGATGTCGTAGACCGCGCCGGCAGCGTTGGTCAGCGACGGCGAGCCACTCTCAGTGACGTTGCCAGCCGCGTGGATGATCGTGCCAGTGTTCGTGGCCTGACCCGACGGCGTGACGTTGGTGGCGGCGTTGATGGTCAGCGAGCCGGCGTTGGTCCAGGTCCCGGTGGTCTGGCCGCCGGTCCACTGCAGCAGTCCGGGCGTGGGAATGTCGAACTTGGTCGCGCCCCCGACGGCGGCGAAGCCATTGGAGAATCGGATCAGTCCGGCACCCTTTCCAGTGATCGTTCCAGCATATCCTTGATCGCCGAGATCGAGAATTGTGCCAGCCGCGACGGTGTAGGTCGCTCCTGTCGTCGTGCCGCTGTTCGCCGTGACGAGCCTGCCCGTCTGAACGTCAATGCTGCCGGCGTTGTTGAAGGTCTGTCCGAAGTCGGCGTCACCGGCCCCCGCGGAGCGTAGGATCATCCCTTGATTGTTGAACGTGGACCAGTCGATGAACACATCCGCGCGGATGTCGTAGACTGCCCCGGGCGCGTTGGTCAGGCTCGGGCTGCCGCTCTCGGTAACGCTGCCGGCGGAGTGGATGATCGTGCCGGTGTTCGTGGCCTGGCCGGTTGGTATGACGCTACCAGCCGTATTGATCGTCAGCGAGCCCGCGTTGGTCCAGGTGCCGGAGGTCACGCCGCCGGTCCACTGCAGCAGTCCGGGCGTGGGAATGTCGAACGTGGCGTTGGAGCCGATGAAGCCGCTGGCGAAGCGGATGACGCCGGCACCGCTGCCCGTGATCGTGCCGGCGTAGGTGGCGCCGCCGAGGCTGATCGCGGCTCCAGCGCTGACGCTGTAGCTGGTCCCGGTATTGGTCCCTACAAGCGTTGAAACGGTACCTGTTTGCACGATCATGCTGCCGGTGTTATTGAACGTTTGTCCGAAGTTGGCGGCCCCGGCCCCCGCGGAGCGCAGGATCGTCCCTTGATTGATAAACGTGGACCAGTCGATAAACACATCCGCGCGGATGTCGTAGACCGCCCCGGGCGCGTTGGTCAAGCTCGGGCTGCCGCTCTCAGTAACGCTGCCGGCCGCGTGGATGATCGTGCCGGTGTTCGTGGCCTG
>JBGSSZ010000268.1:0-12029 GCA_041736785.1 Limnoglobus sp. | reverse complement strand
CCGCGGGTGCGGACCTCCTTGGCGAGCAGCCAGTCAATCGCTGCGGTGATCTCGTCGGATTCGCCGGGCTGCCCAGCGTCGATGACGCCGATGGTGGCGAGAGCCGTGTCCCAGACCGGGGAGACGCAGGGCTGCAGGCGGATTGTGTCGTCCTCGGCGATCATCAAGTCGTCAAGCTGCCGCAGGGCCCATTGAAACTCCGGATCATTCGCCGGCACGCCGAGGCATTTGAGGACGACTGCGGTATAGATCATCGGCGGGAAGATCGCGCCGAGGCCGTCGCTGCCTTTGAAACGCTCACGCATCCATGCGACCGCTTTGCGGATGGCTCGCCGCCGCAGTGGGGTGAAGCCGATCCGCTCGCAAAACTTCAGAACCGAGTCGCATCTCAGAAAGAAGTTGGCCCACGAGCACAGCGCGGGCTTGACGGCGGGCCTCCAGGGTTTCGCGGGGTTGTCGAGGAACAGCTCGCCAATGTCAACCTGCACGTGCGTGACGGGCTTGAACGCATTCACCACCGCAAGCGGCACCACGATCGTGCGACTCCACGCGCTCATTGCGGAGATGTTCAGCGGGAACCATCGCGGCAGCAGCACCATCTCCGCCGGCACGCAGGGGCAATTCGAATAGGGAATCTGACCCAGCAACGCGAGATAAAAGCGGGTAAAGCTGTTGGTGGTCGCCGCGCCGCCGAGGGAGAGTATGGCCTGCTTCGCACGCAGCATGTGTTCGGCCGCAGCGTCGTCGCCGGCGATCTTCAAGGCGAAGTAGGCTTTCACGCTGACGCTGACTTCCGCCGGGCCACCCGGGAAGTTGGGCCAGCCGCCGCTCGGCAGTTGCCGGTCGCGGAGATAGTTGGCGAGCTTTCGCACGCGGGGATCGGTCTCGCGGCCCAGAAACGCCAGCAGCAGGACGAATTCACTTTCGAGAATGGTGTCGCCTTCGAGTTCACCCACCCAGTGGCCATCGGGGCACTGACGGGCGAGCAAGCCCAGACGACCGCGATCGAGCGCGGCGATGTGGTCGATTTCGGCAGTTGGCGTCACGGAGGCATCCTTTCCGGGACCGAGTCGCGCGTGCTGCGCTTCGGATGAGTTTACCCCGATGCGGGCATCAGTGGCAAGTGGCCCACACGAGTTTGCAGTTCAGCGACCGCTTCGCGGAGCGAGGCCTCCACCGGTCGCGGGACGAGGCCGAGTGCTGTGAGGCTGTCGCTGGCGTCGAATGTCATGCTGCGTCGTGTGAGTTTCACACCGGTGATCGTCGCCGCGGGGCTCACGCCGGTGACCACGTCGGCCAGGAACTCGCTGACATACGCTGCAGTGAGTGCCACTGCGTACGGGACTTTCCACTTCGGTTTCGGACGGCCACTCAGCTGGGCCAGCAAATCAAAGACCCGCTTCACGCTCCAGTTCTCGGCTCCCAGCAGATAGCGACGGCCCGGGCAGCCACGGTCCATCGCCAGCATCATGCCGAGGGCCACGTCGCGGACATCGATCAGGTTCAGATCGGCATCAACATACGCGATGCGGCCTGCGGTGAGAAAGTCGAGCATCATCCGCGTCGGGGGCGAACAGCCGCGATCGCCCGGTCCGACGGGCAACGTCGGATTCACGACCACGATCGGTGCCCCCTGCCCCGCAAGCTGCATCGCATATTCTTCAGCAAAGTATTTCGAGCGGCAGTACGGGCCGATGACCTCAGATAGCGGCACGCTCTGATCCTCGCGGATCGGGCCCTGCTGACGCACTCGCGTGAGAATGCTCTCCGTGCTGCAATGCAGGATCTTCTCTGCGCTCGCGGCGGCGTCAAGGACGTTCACTGTGCCGAGATAGTTGACATCGTGAAAATGACCGCGGCGGCGTTCCCAAAGGTTCGGATCCGCGGCGAGGTGATAGACAAAGCGTGCGTCAATCAGTGCCCTGCGAATAGCTTGGCGATCGGTGATGTCGGCGAAGGTGATGTCGCAGTCGGGCAGGTGTGAGCAGTCGGTGCCGGGCTTTTCGATGACGCGGACCTGTTCACCGCGATCGCGCAGAGCAGCGACGAAGTGCGAGCCGATGAAACCCGCGCCGCCGGTAACTGCTGTCATCGCCGCTTGAGGGCGATGGGGTAATCGGTCTTGTCCGCACTGACGGTGATGGTGAGCGGTGACGACGCTAGCGTGCCATAGTGCTCGGGAATGGGGCGGTTTTTCAGCGTCGCTTTGTAAAGGTCGAATTTTTCCTGGCTTCGTGCACCCTCCGGCGGCGGGCCTTCGGAGATCGTGACTTTGTTGACGCCCACGCAGGCCCCGGACTGATTATTGGTCATCAGCGTGTATTTGCCGTCGTCGTCGGTGACCGCAATGGCGATGTAGTCGCCCGGCAGGCCGCTCTCCTCGGGGTAGAAACGGACTTCGACCTTGGGCAGCGGTTTGCCGTCGAGCGTGATGATCCCGCTGACGGCCACGATCGGCGGCGGTTCTTTCTTGCAGCCTGTCAGCGAGCATGCAAACAGGATTGCGAGCATCAGCCTTACGGTCATCGCGTCGTCTCCGGGAGCGTGGCCAAGTGATTTAGGGAACGCTGACGACTTCGCCGTCCGATGGCCGGGCGAGCCGCTGCAGCACCACGAGATCCGACGTGCTGGTCAGAGTTACGAATCGCACGGAGCCGTCGCAGAAGACGAAATTGGCACCGCGCGGGTGTCCGCTGCCGAATGCAGTAAGCCGGTCGTCCTGGAAAGTGAAGCTCACGGGCGTCGGGGCACTGGCCGGGATGATGTAGTTGATGGGGACCGCGGTACCGCCGAGGCAATCCTGTACGCCGTTGTAGCTGGACCAGGCCCAGCCACGACGCTCGGGCACGTCGGGCCATTTGTCGTCCTTGCTGAATCGTTCGCCCACCATGAAGGTGTTCGAGGTGCCGTCGTTGCGGGAGATGCCGATCATGGTCTGACGGCTGTTGATCTGGAAGACGCCGTCGAAGCTGGCGTTGCCGACAAACCAGCTGCGCACGCCAGCGTTGGCGAAGTAGCTGTTCACGGCGTAGTTGCCGCCGCTGTAGTTGTAGACCCGCTTGGGAATCCAGTCGCTGGGGCAGAGGTAGTTGTTGACCACCTGCGATGCCGGCGATGTGAAGCCCTTGGCGTTGACGCCATTTGCATTGGCCGACTCGCGTTGCGTGAGATCGAGCTGGTTGTAGAGCGGATCCTGCTCCATGCTGGGTAGAATGAGGATCATCCATGAGGCGAAGATGTTGCCTTCCGGTGGCAGCCCGATGCGGCCCGACGTGTAATGCGAGTTCGACGGAAAGACTCCACCGGAGTTGGAGGTGATCGGGATGTTGAGCCCTGGAGGCAGGCGAGTTTTCGAGGCTTCGAAATTGTGGATCGCCAGGCCGATCTGTTTGAGGTTGTTGGCACAAGACGATTTCGCGGCGGCAGCCCGCACCTTCTGTACTGCGGGCAGCAGTAGTCCGATGAGAATGGCAATGATGGCGATCACCACCAGCAGTTCGATGAGCGTGAACGCGTTGCGACGATTCATGGCGACACCCGGAATAAAGATCGCATCGAATCCATTCGAGGCAGCACGATAGTATGACACCTGTTTTAGTTTATGCCGGGTCTCCGCCGCGGCCACATTCACTTTGCGGCCACCTCGTGAGGGGCATCCGCTCATGAGCACTCAATCTATGACTGCACCCACCCGATGACGGTGAAGGCTTTGTGAAACTCCTCCAATTCCATTCTGGGATGGACAAGTCGCGGATGAGTCCGGTAGGGTTTGGACGCCTGAATTCCCCTGGTCCCGCGAGTGGGTGACCCATGTTGCGACTGCTGATCCTGGCACTGCTGGCGTGCCCGTTGTCCGCTCAGACGTTCCGCTTTGAGTGGAAAGCCGGCGAGGTCCACAAGTTCCGCGTCACTCACGACACAACCATCAGCGAAACCGCCAGCAATGGCACCACCTCGACGACGCGCAGCAAGCTCGCGATCTCGAAAGCGTGGACTGTGAAAGCGGTGAACGCTGACGGCAGCGCGACGCTCTCACTGTCGATCACTGCCGTGCGAAATGAGATGACGCGACCCATCGCCGGGCGGGACGGGAAAATCATTGACGAGACTAATGTGGTCGATAGCAGCACGCCCGAAGGGGCCAAAATGATGGCCGAGTATCTGAGCAAACCGATCCTCACGGCGATCATCGACACCCGCGGCCGCGTCAGCGATGTGCAGGCAACCTTCCCGGACGCGGCTCAGCGTCTGCAGCAGGAGCTGCCATTCCGCGTCCTGTTGCCCGAGGGTGCCATCGCTGCGGACACGAAGTGGGATCGCGAGTTTCCGATCAAGCTGGGCGCGGGCGAAACGCACGACGCGACTCAGAGTTTCGCCGTGGAAAAGCTCGACCCCGCGCGAACCCTGTTCAAGGTGCGAACGTCACTGAAGACAGAGCCCAAAGAGCACGCGGACCTGCAGCCGCTGATCCCCTGGCTATGGGAAGGCACTGTGAGCTTCGATCCCGCGGCCAAGAAGTATTTGGGTGCGAAGCTGTCGGTGGTCCGGGAGACGGCGAACTACGCGGGTGCGGGTTCAAAATTTTCCTTCCGCAGCGACTTCACGGAGACTCGGGAATGATTTTTACGTGCCGCGCTCTTGAAACCGGCGCGAACCTGCTTTAAACTTTCACAACTTGCGGGTGTAACTCAGTGGTAGAGTACCTCGTTGCCAACGAGGTTGTCGTGAGTTCAAATCTCATCACCCGCTCTTGAGGACAGACGCAAAAAGCCCACCCGGAGACGCGGGTGGGCTTTTTGCATGGTCTTTCTACAATACCCAACCGAACAAATGCCTCTGGAGTCTCTCGCGATGGCGACTGATGTCATGAAGTCTGATTCCGTGACCGCTCCGGACGCGGTGGCCGTGAAGCTCCCGCAAAGCGTGGAGATCAACGAAGTCGGCCCCTGCAAGAAACACGTCAAGGTCACCGTCGACCGCGCCGCGATCGACACCCGCTTCGACGAGAAGATCTCCGAACTCGTCATGTCGGACACGTCGAACGTGAATGGCTTCCGCCCCGGCAAAGCCCCGCGGAAGATGATCGAGAAGCGGTTCAAGAAAGATATTTACGCCGACCTGAAAACCGAGCTGCTGATGGCGAGCTTGGAGCAGTTGGCCGAGGAGCAGGCGATCAGCCCGCTGTCGCCGCCGGAGCTCGATCCCAAAACGATCGTGGTGCCGGAAACTGGCCCGTTCGTCTACGAATTCGACATCGAAGTGCGGCCGGAGTTCGACATCCCGCCCTACAAGGGTCTTAAGATCCGCCGTCCGACGCACACCTTCACCGACGAAGACGTGGCAAAGGAGATGAAGCAATTCCTCGAGCCCTACGGTCAGGTCGTGCCCAAAGACGGTCCAGTCGCTCTCGACGACATCATCACCACCGATCTGGTGATCTCCAAAGACGGCAAGGAACTGAACACCGTCAAGGAAATCCGCATCAAAGTCGAGAAGACGCTGGCCCTCGCTGACGGCGTTGCCACCGACTTCGGCAAGCAACTGACCGGCGCGAAAGTCGGCGACGAACGGACCGTGGACATCGCGCTCTCCGCCGATCTGAACAATCCTGCACTCCGCGGCCAAAATGTGCAGGCGAAGTTCAAAGTGCAGGACATCAAGACCGTCCAGCAAACAGAACTCACGCCGGCGATTCTGCATCAGTTCGGCGTCCGCTCCAAGGAGCAGTTTGAAGAACTCATGGGCGTGCGGCTCGAGCGTAAGCTCGACTACGCCCAGCGTCAGACGGCACGCACGCAAATTCTGCAGGCCCTCGCCGCCAACGCCGACTGGAAGCTGCCGCAGGATCTGCTTCAGCGTCAGGCCCGCAAGACGCTGCAGCGCAAAGTGATGGAAATGCGCAACGCCGGCATGACCGATGAGCAGATCAATGCCCGCAGCCGCATCCTGCAGAACGACGCCATCGCCAGCACACAATCGGCACTCAAGGAGCACTTTGTGCTTCAGAAGATCGCCGAGATGGAGAAGCTGGAGATCGAGGACTCGGACATCGACGCGGAAATCGATGAGATCGCCGACCGCAGCGACGAGAGCCCCCGCAAGGTGCGGGCCCGCATGGAAAAGGACGACCTCATCGAGGCCCTCGCCACGGAACTGCTCGAACGTAAGGCACTTGACCTGGTGCTCAAAGAAGCGACTTACGACGACTACGAAATGAACCCCGGCGACGACGCGGACGGCGCGTCGAGCACGGAAGCGTCGGCTGTCGTCGATGACGAGAAGCAGCCGGACGACGAGAAAGCCGAAGAGAAGACTGAAGAAAAAGAGTAAGTGAAGAGAAGATGGCCACAGAGGCACAGAGAATCACCGAGGAGTCACAGAGCAGAAAGCTGTCGAGCCAGGACCGGATGCTTCCGCGACCAGCGCTCAAAATGGTTTTCTCTGTGACGCCTCGGTGGAACTCGGTGCCTCTGTGGCCATCTTCGTTTTGATTTTTCATTGACCGCACACGTACACTAGCTCAACCGGAGAAAATCATGAACACGTTCGAGACCTTCAACCCGATGCTGGCCACCGATCCGATGGCGGCGGCGGACTTCACACCTCTCGCGCAGCGCGGTCAATACTCGCGGCAGCGCACACTCACCCTCGCGGATCTCCTGCTCGAAAACCGCATCCTCTTCATCGGCTCGTCGCCCGAAACCGGCGGCAGCCCCGTCATCACCGACTACCTCGCCAACCTGACGATTCAAAAGTTGCTGTTCCTCGTCACCGAGAACAAGACCGCCGACATTCACATGTACATCAACAGCCCCGGCGGCTCTGTCAGCGCTACGCTTGCGCTCTACGACGCGATGCAGTTTGTCGATTGCCCGATCTACACCTATTGCATGGGGTTGGCCGCGAGCGGTGCCGCGATCCTGCTCGCCGCGGGCAGCAAGGGCAAGCGCTTTGCCCTGCCCAACAGCAAGGTCATGTGCCATCAGCCTTACGGCCAGGTGGGCGGGCAGGTCAGCGACATCGAAATCCAGGCGACGGAGATCCTGAAGGAACACCAGCGGCTCAACCAGATTCTCGCCAAGCACACGGGTCAGCCGATCGAGACGATCGCTAAGGAGACCGACCGCGACCGCTACTTCAGCGCTGAAGAAGCGAAGACGTTCGGCCTTGTGGACGACGTGCTGGTGCGACCGGAGCCGAAGAAGTAGGACCGTAGCGGTTTTGCGGGTTGCGCAGTTTTGTAAAAACTGCCAACCGCGATCCACCTTCACCCCCCACGCGGCTTGCCGCCGATACCAAAGAGAACCAATATGCCGTCGCTACCCTACGTCATTGAAAGCACTGGCCGCGAAGAGCGGGTCTACGATATTTACAGCCGCTTGCTGAAGGACCGCATCATCTTCCTGCAAGGTGTGGTCCGCGACGAGATGGCCAACGCGATCGTCGCACAACTCTTGCTGTTGCAGAGCCAGGACGCCAAGGCTGACATCCACATGTACATCAACAGCCCCGGCGGTTCGGTCACCGCGGGCATGGCCATCTACGACACCATGCAGTTCATCACCTGCCCCGTCGGCACGTACTGCATCGGCATGGCCGCCAGCATGGGAGCCGTGCTGCTCACCGCAGGGGCTCACGGCAAGCGCTACGCCCTGCCCAATGCTGAGGTGATGATCCACCAGCCGCTGGGCGGCTACGAAGGCACGGCCACCGACATCGACATCCACGTGAAGAACATCAAGAAGATCAAGCACCGGCTCAATGGCATTCTCGAGAAGCACACGGGCAAGACGCTCGATCAGATCGAGAAGGACACCGACCGTGACAACTTCCTCACCTCCGAGGAAGCCCGCGACTACGGCCTGATTGACGCGGTGCTCGAGCGGATGCCGACGCCGGCCTGAACCTGAACTGCATGGATGCACACACCGCTACGAATGATCGGGCCCGACGGAGTGCTCTCCGTTGGGCTCTTCTTTTGATGCTCCTCGCAGGCTGCAAATCGAGCCAGAAGTACGACCTCATCGAGGCGGAACTTCGCACCCGCAATCGCGAACTTGCCGAGGCCCGCGGGGAACTCGACTACTACCGCGGCATGAGCCAGGTCTACCAGAGCCAGTTGTCCCGCACGATCGACCCGCGCAGCATGCCTGGCAACGTCCCGACGGCTCCCATCAAAGAGATCGTTCTCGGCAGTGGCACTGGAGGAGCCGACAACGACTCCCGCCCCGGCGACGACGCCCTGCAGGTCGTGCTCGTGCCGAAAGATACCGACGGCTCCGCGGTGAAGGTTCCGGGCCGCGTGGTCGTGCTGGCGTTCGAGATCGCACCCAACGGCACCAAGGTCCCCATCGGCCGCTGGGATGTCGCTCCGGACAACCTGCACAAGCACTGGCGATCGGGTCTGCTGAGCACCGGGTATTTTCTGGCAATGCAATGGGACAAACCGCCCACCACAGACAAGCTGCGCGTCGTAGTGCGTATGACCACGGTCGACGGCCGAGTCTATGAGACGGACAAAGATGTGGGCGTGCGACCGCTGCCGGGATTGCGGGTGACGCCCCTCGAACAACTACCCGCACCGATGGAACGTCCGGCAGTGCGGATTGGCGGAATCGTCCCGCAGTGAACCTCCGGGCAATTCACCGCTCTCTACTCTTGAAAAGTGTCGCGTGCGCTCAATAATTATCTAACCCGCCGGGGTGGCGAAACTGGCAGACGCACTAGCTTGAGGTGCTAGCGCCCGAAAGGGCTTGCAGGTTCAAATCCTGTCCCCGGCATTGCTTTCATCATTTCTCGTCGAGCAGCTTGGTCAGGTAGATCTCGATATCCTCGATCTTGTCCTTGCCGCCAAACTCCTTCACCTTCTCCCCTTTGCGGTTGAAGACAATCATCACCGGCTGGGCATCCGTCGGATACTTCTCGTTCAGTTCTTTGGTGATGTTCTCGTTGGTCTCCGACAGGCGATAATTCGCAAACGTAGCATTCTTCTCCTTGAGAAACTCTACCGCTTTCGGTCGGGTTTCGAGATCGTCGGTGCTGACTGAGATGCAGACCAACCCCTTGCCCGCGTGAGATTCGTGCAACTTCACGAAGTGTGGGAACTTCTTCACGCACGGAGCACAGAACGTGGCCCAGACATCGACGGCGACGACTTTGCCTTTCTCCTTGGCGATTGCCTTGTCGAGGCCGTCGTAGGTGGTCTCGATCAGCTCGATCTTGTCGGCGGCCATCGCGGGGACGGCGAGAAGCAGGATTGCGATCATCGATTTGAACATGAGCGTCCTCCGGGAGTGAATGGTCTCAGGGGATTCTACACGGGCTGGGCCGGTTTCTTGCAAAGTGCTAAACTGATCTTTTCCCACCGGGCTTTTGACCGATGCCGACGCCGACCGAGAATATCCGCAACTTCTGCATCATTGCCCACATCGATCACGGCAAGAGTACGCTCGCGGATCAGTTCCTGCTCAAGACCGGAGCCGTCAGCGCACGCGATCTCAAAGCTCAGACCCTCGACAGCATGGACCTCGAGCGGGAGCGCGGCATCACCATCCGCATGCACCCGGTCACGATCTACCACGAGCTCAACGGTGTCAATTACGAATTGAACCTGATCGACACGCCCGGGCACGTCGACTTCAACTACGAAGTGAGCCGCAGCCTCGCGGCGTGCGAAGGGGCGATCCTGCTCGTCGATGCCTTCCAGGGCGTCCAGGCTCAAACTGTGGCCAACGGCTTTCTGGCACTCGAAGCGAATCTGACGCTGGTGCCGACGCTGAACAAAATCGACCTGCCGCACGCCCGGCCCGACTTCGTGATCGGCGAGATGGAGCAGGCGATGCTCTGCGACGATCCCGACCTCGTGATGCAAGTGAGCGCCAAGGCTGGCCTCGGAATCGACGAACTGATGACCGCGGTGATCGAGCGCGTGCCGGCTCCGAGCGGCAACCCCGAAGCGCCGCTCAAAGCTCTCATCTACAACAGCCACTTCGACACTTACAAAGGCGTGGTCACCTACATCCGCCTGATCGACGGCACGATGAAGCCCGGCATGCGGGTGAAGATGATGCGGACCGGCCGCGAGTTCGTGGTCACGGAGATGGGCCAGTTCCGCCCGGCGGCCACGAAGGTCGAAGAACTCGCCGCGGGCCAGGTCGGCTACTTCACCGCCAACATCAAGAAAATCGAAGATGTCGCTACCGGCGACACCGTGACTGACGCGTTCAACCTCGCGGCGGAGGCGCTCGCCGGCTATCAGGAACCGAAGCCGATGGTCTTCTCCGGGCTCTTCCCGGTGAACAACAACGAATTCGAGGATCTCCGGGAAGCGCTTGGCAAGCTCAAGCTCAATGACAGCAGCTTCACCTACGCACCGGAGGTCAGCGATGGCCTCGGCTTTGGTTTCCGCTGCGGCTTCCTCGGCATGCTCCACCGCGAGATCATCCAGCAGCGTCTCGAAGCCGATTGCGGTCTCGACATGGTGCAGACCGCGCCCAACGTCAGCTTCGAAATTGAAATGCAGAACGGCGAAACGAGGATCATCCACGGCCCGCAGGATGTGCCCGACGGCGGCGGGATCAAGGAGTTCCGCGAGCCGATCGTGCGGATCTCGTTCCTCATCCCCGCGACCAACATCGGCGACCTCATGGGCATGTGCACCGAGCGCCGCGGCGTGTTCGTCCGCACGGAATACCTCAGCACGCAGCGAGTCATCCTCGTCTTCGAGATGCCGCTCGCGGAGGTGATCTACGACCTCTACGACAAGCTGAAGTCCGTCACGCACGGCTATGGCACCATGGACTATGAAGTGCTCGGCTACCGCGAGGCCAACCTTGTGCGCATGGACATCCTCGTCCACGGCAACCGCGTCGACGCGCTCAGCATCATTGTTCACCGCAGCACCGCCGAGCGGCGCGGCCGCAAGGTGCTGGCCAAGCTCCGCGAGGAGATCGACCGGCACATGTTCGAGGTCGCGCTCCAGGCCGCGATCGGCGGCAAGATCATCGCCCGCGAGACCATCGCCGCCATGAAGAAGAACGTCACCGCAAAGTGCTATGGCGGCGACATCACCCGCAAGCGCAAACTCTGGTCGAAGCAGGCTGAGGGCAAGAAGCGGATGAAAGCGATCGGCCAGGTGTCGGTGCCGCAGGAAGCCTTCCTGGCAGTGCTGGAAGACGATTGACGGATGGAAGCACCCACTGCCCCCGAAGCCATTCGCGAGCCGGCTGTGCTCCAGTTGCGGAACCGTGCGATTGACTCCGGTCGCCAGGTGCTGCGGGCGTCGATCTTCTTCCTGATCCTCTTCCTCTTCGTCCGCACCTTTGCCCTCGAGCCGTTCGGCGTGCCCACGGGATCGATGGCGAGCACGTTCCTCGGAAACCATCGCGAAGTCGACTGCCCCCGATGCGGGTATCCGGTGGTGATCGGCGAGCCCTCGCAGCGCGAACGCTCCTCGCTGACCGAATCCCGCTGCCCCAACTGCGGACAGCAGCATTTGAATTTCAGCACGGCCCGCGAGCTTCCCGGCGATCGCCTGCTCGTGGACAAGAATGTGTTCAATGTGCGCTCGCCGCGCCGCTGGGAAGTTGCCGTCTTCCGCTGCCCCGTGGATGACAGCAAGCCGTACGTCAAGCGCGTTGTCGGCCTGCCCGGCGAGTCGATCCAGCTTCGCGGCGGTGACGTCTACGCCTCCGGTGTTCTGCAGCGGAAGACGCTCGCCGAGTGCCGCGGATGCTGGGTACCGCTCTTCGACCAGGCGTATTCGCCCCCCGGCGGTTGGGGCTCGCGGTGGCTGGTTGAGCCGCTGGGCGACATGCTCGACGAAGCGAAACCGGCAACCATCGAGATCCTGCACGACGGCGGCATTTACCTCGATGCCACGGCCGAAGGCTCCACGGGGCTCGGCCTCACGCACCGTCATTGGAACCTCGACACCGAACAGGACGAGCCCTTCACCGACTGGCTGGCGTACAACGGTCGTCTGCGCGTCCCGCCACACTCCGTGCACGATTTCGCGGTGACCTTCGATC
>JBGSSZ010000258.1:0-6124 GCA_041736785.1 Limnoglobus sp. | reverse complement strand
GTTGCGGCCGGAGCGGAGTTCATCGTCTCGCCCACGCTGAACGCGGCGACAATAGCCCGCTGCCGGGAGCTGAATGTCGTGGTGATTCCGGGCTGTTTCACACCGACGGAGATCCTCGCCGCGTGGAATGCCGGTGCGGATATCGTGAAGGTCTATCCCGCAGTCAGTGTCGGCCCGGAGTTCTTTGAAGCGATCCGCGGGCCGCTGCCGTTTCTGCGGTTGCTGGCGACGGGCGGTGTGGATCTGGATTCAGCGCGCCAGTTTTTCAAAGCCGGAGCCGCGTGCGTCGGCGTGGGCACACCGCTGGTCGATCCCACCTTCCTGGCGAGCGGAGATTTCAAGAGCCTCACGCAGCGGGCGGTTGAGTACGCCAGAGTCGTGCGTGAGTCGCGTTAGCCAGACTGCGAGATCGGCGCAAGTTCGCTCCGCGGTGTCATCCCCTTCCGGGCTGGGGCATGGTGCCCGGGCCCGGTTCCGCTGACGGCCCCCGCTGCAGCTTGCTGTGGCGGGGTGCCCGTTTCATCGACATTTCGCACGTCAATCGACCCTTTCGATACTAGGATTGACTCGTGCCGCGTTGGCCGGGCATCAGTGAGGGAGTAGCTTCTGTGAATGGAACGATGGACGTGCCCGCGGCGATTGTGCCTGCGCCGGAGGAACTGCCGCTCACCGTCATCGAGCCCCGCTCCGGCTTCAGTGCCGCGGACGTGCAGGAACTCTGGCGCTACCGCGAACTCTTCTATCACCTGACGCTCCGCGAACTCAAGCTCCGGTACAAGCAGACCATCCTCGGCGTCGGCTGGAGCCTCTTTCAACCATTGGCCACGGTGCTCGTCTTCGTGGTGTTCATCGGCTACATGGGCAAGACCGCGGAGGGGATCGACAACTATCTGCTCTACGTCCTGCTCGGCGTACTCCCATGGAACTACTTCGCGCAGTCGGTGCAGAACGGCGGCAACAGCCTCATCGCGAATGAGCGCCTCGTGACCAAAGTCTTCTTTCCCCGCCTGCTGCTGCCACTCTCGAATATCGGCTCCGCGACCGTGGACTTCCTCGTGGCACTTGGGCTCGCCGCGCTCGTGATGGCGGTCAGTGGCGTTAGCCCCGGCTGGAGCCTTCTGGCTGTGCCATTGATCGTCGCGATGATCTTTCTCACTGCGGTCGGCTTCGGCGTGCTCTTCAGTGCGCTGATCGTCGCACAACGCGACTTCCGGTATCTGCTGCAGTTCGGCATGCAATTGTGGATGTTTGCGACGCCGTGCATTTACCTGCCCGTGACCACGATCGGCCCGACGGCGCAGAAGATCCTGCCGCTGAACCCGATCTACGGCCTGATTCTTGCATTCCGCAATTGTGTGCTGGGTTTGCCCTGGACTGCCTACGAGTGGTACGCGCTTGGCGTGTCGGGCACGATCGGGCTGCTTGTGCTGGTGGTCGGCCTGCTCTATTTCCGCCGCGTGGAGCGGACCTTCGCTGACACGATTTAATTCGCATCGAATTGGAACCTATGAAGCACGCGATTCGCGCTGAGAATGTTTCCAAATTCTATTCCGTCGGCATGACCGCGACGGGGAGTCGCAATCTCACCGAGACGCTCCGGCACTCTGCCGGCAATGTCTACCGCAAGGTGAAATCGCTGCTGAACCCCGGCAGGGTCGGCGATCATGGCTTCTGGGCCGTCAACGATGTCAGCTTCGAGATCCAACCCGGCGAAGCCGTCGGCGTCATCGGCCGCAACGGCGCCGGCAAGAGCACACTGTTCAAACTCCTCAGTCGCATCACCGAGCCGACCAAAGGCCGCATCGAACTCCGCGGCCGGCTCGGCAGCCTCCTCGAAGTCGGCACCGGATTCCATCAGGAACTCACCGGCCGCGAAAACATCTACCTATCCGGCAGCATCCTCGGCATGACCCGCCGCGAGATCAATTCCAAATTCGACGCGATCGTGCAGTTCGCCGAGATCGACACCTTCCTCGATACACCCGTCAAACGCTACTCCTCCGGCATGTACGTGCGGCTGGCGTTCGGCGTAATCGCGCACCTCGAGCCCGAAATCCTCATCGTCGATGAAGTCCTCGCCGTCGGCGACGCACCCTTCCAGAAACGCTGCATCGACCGCATGACGCAACTCACGCAGAGCGGCAAAACGATTCTCTTCGTGAGCCACAACATGCAGCAGATTCCGCGACTCTGCAAGCGCGGCATCATGATGGACCGCGGCAAGCTGATGATGCAGGGCACCGCGACCGAGGTGGTGCAGGCCTACATGGATCGCCTGCTCACCGACGCCCGGGCCGGCGACCTGCACGAGAAACCCCGCACTGGCGACGGACGGGCCCGGTTTGTCGGGCTGCAACTCGTCGACGGCGAACACCGCCCGCTCTCCGTCTTCACCTGCGGCGATGACATGCGCATCCGCCTCACCATCGATGCCAAAACCAACCTCGCCGACGTTGGGGTCATGGTCGTGGTGCAGACCCTCGATGGCCTCCGTGTTGTCAGCGGCTGGACCAAGGAAATCGAGTATCCCGTGGATCTCGTTCCCGGTGAACAGACCCTCGAATGCCATCTGAAAGGTGTGCGGATCCGCCCCGGTCAGACAATCATGTTTGCCCTGCGGATGGAGCTCAACGGCAACGGTGCGATACTGGATCAACTCGACAACGTCGCGGTCTACGATGTGGTCGACGACGAACGCCATCACCATCTCTCGGCGAACCCGGATCAGGGCGCATTCGTCTGCGATTACGAGTGGCGGCGCATTTCGTCCCAACAATGATCACCATTGCCATCTGCACCTGGAATCGCTCGGCGATGCTCGACCGCATCCTGGGAATGTGCCGCGCACTCGAAGTGCCGGCAGGCGTCGAGTGGGAACTGATGGTGGTGAACAACAACTGCAGCGATGACACGGATGACGTGATTGCGAAGCACGCGGCGGCTCTGCCGATGCGGCGTGCCTTCGAGCCACAGGCTGGGATCGCTCACGCCCGGAACAGAGCACTCGTGGAGGCCAGCGGGGAACTGATTCTCTGGACTGACGACGACATGGCGGTGCCGCCGGACTGGATGAAGCAGTACCTCGCGGCAGCGGAGTGTTTCCCGGATGCGAGTCTGTTTGGCGGCCCGATCCGTGGCTGGTTCGCCGAGGATGTGACGGAAAAGCAGAAGCAGTTCACGCTGAAAAACATTGCGCATCTTTCGCCGATGTTCGGGCTGATCGACTTCGGACCGGAGGTGCGTGAGTTGCGGCCGGGCGAGTTTTTCTTCAGCGGCAACATGGCACTGCGCACGGCCGCCGCGAGGAAGCACCGCTTCGATGGTCGCTTCGGTCGCGTCGGTCGCGCGGGCCTGCTGGGCGGCGAAGAAACGCTCTTCCTGCAGCAGATGCGCGAGCGCGGCGAACGCGGCGTCTGGGTCGGCAACGCACACGCAGAGCACTACATCCCCGCCGAGCGGCTCACACGCGACTACGCATGGAATTACTTCAAAGCCCTCGGCCGCACGCAAGCCCGCATTGACGGCATCCCAGCGTGTCCCACGCTGTTCGGCAAGCCACGCTGGGCACTCTGGAAACACTGGCAGAGTCGCTGCCGCGGCTGGCTGATCCGGCAAATCGGCGGTAATGGGATACCGGCATCCCTCACCGCGGCCAAGCTCGCTGGCTATCTTGATGAGTGCGACGCCCATCGCCTCCGACGACCCCCGGGTTTCCTGGTTCCTCCGCACCATGCCGATGCCTGACAGTGTTGCCATCGCCATCTGCACATGGAACCGGGCCGAGCCGCTCGATCGCGTCCTCACGGCCATGGAGCAACTCATTGTCCCTGCCGGTGTGACGTGGGAAGTCGTCGTGGTCAACAACAACTGCACCGACGACACCGATGCGGTGATCGCCCGACACGCGAACCGGATCCCGCTGCGGCGGCTGTTTGAACCCACGCCGGGGATCTCGCATGCCCGCAACCGGGCCGTGACGGAGACCACGAGCGACGTGATCCTCTGGATCGACGACGACGCCGTGCCTGATCCGAACTGGGTGCAGGCTCATTTGCAAGCGTTTTCAGAATACAGTGCGGACCTGGTGATCGGTCGAGTCGATCCGCTCTGGGAAAGCGGCAACCCGCCATCGTGGTATGTGCCGGAGTTTCGCGGGATGTTCGCTTTGCTCGATTATGGCGACACGACGCGGGTAATCACTGATGCACGCGAGGGCGGCTTCAATGTCAATCTCGGCTTCCGTCGCGAACTTGCAGCGAGCATCGGCGCGTATCGCCTGGACATTGGCACGGGCCGCAGAGCTGGCGGCGAGGATCAGGACCTCTGCAACCGGGCTCATGACGCCGGCAAGGTTGTGGTCTATCAGCCCCACGCCCGCGTGCGGCATCTCATCCCGGTCTCGCGAACAACCAAAAGCTTCTACAGAAACTATATGTGGAGCGGCAGCCCGAATCATTTGCGTCTGCTGCAAGACGAGGCGACTCGTGTGCCCAAACTCTTTGGCCTGCCGCGGTACTTCCTGCGCAAAAATCTGGAGTATGCAGGCTGCTATCTCTCATCCATTTTTCGCCGCCGCCACGGAGAAGCGTTCTATTATGAATTGAAACTCATCCGACTCACAGGATTGTACTGGTCAATGTTCGTCCACAAGGACCCGCTGAGTTACACCAAGCGCGTGGGTGAATAAACTGCATCTGGTAGCCGCAGGTTAAAGCCTGCGGCTACCAGATACGTGCCTGGATCTCACTTGGTGTCTTCCAGCACGGCCTTCATGAACGCGACCACAAACGCCGGCAAGTCGGACGGTTTCCGGCTGGTGATAATGTGCCCATCCACCACGACCTCGGCATCCACCCACTCTGCACCGGCGTTCACCATGTCATCCTTGATCGCATAAAACCCCGTCGCCTGACGGCCTTTCAGCGCCTTAGTCGAGCAGAGCACCCATGGGCCGTGACAGATGGCGGCCAGCGGTTTTTCCACGTTGTTCATGTCGCGGACCAGACGCAGCATCGCCTCGCTGCGGCGGATGTAGTCGGGGCAGAACCCGCCAGGGATGATCATGCCGTCAAAATCATCCGAGCGTACATCCTTCGCGGCGACTTCGCTCTTCGCGGGATATCCATGCTTGCTGGGATAGACGCGATGCTCATCCGGGCCGACCAGCGAAACCACACAGCCGGCCTCGTAAAGACGATAATAGGGATACCAGAGTTCGAGATCCTCATACTGTTGCTCGACGAGGATACCAATGCGCTTGCCGTTGAGAGGCATAAGAAATCTCCATTAAGAGGCAGAGGATGGACGATAGGCTTCAATTGCTTTGGCCATGCCGTCGTCGAAGCCGACTTGGGGAGAGTACCCGAGCACCGTGCGGGCCTTGGCGATGCTGAAATCGAGATTCAAACCTGCAAACTTCAGACTCGCCTGGGTGATTCGTGGCGGGTTCGGTTTGTTTTTGCGGCGGAAGACCCGCTCGCGCCAGCGGGCCAGCGGTCGGGCCAAACCCAGCGGAATCGACATTTTCGGACGCGGAAGCTTGAGCCCGTCGGCGATGGCTTCAAAAAAGCGGCGCTTGCTGACAAACTCGCCATCGGTGATATTGAAGATTTCACCCACCGCTTTGGGATTGTCCATTGCCAGCAGCACCGCATCGGCGATGTTGCCGACGTATGTCGTGTTCAATGCATATTTCCCCTTGGCAATATAGATAATCGATTTTTCCTTGAGCCGGTCAGCCAGCCGCGGCAGCACAGTGCGGTCTCCTGGACCATAAATGAACCCTGGCCGCAAGATCGTTACTGGCATTTGTCGTTCGCGCACATATTGCAGTGCAAGTTTCTCACACTCGACTTTTGACTGTGTGTAGCCATCAATATGATTGTCCGGCAGGGGCTCGGCCTCATTGGTGCCGTAGTGATGGCGAGCCTCATACACGCCCAGACTCGAGACGTGAACGAATCGCTGCAGCGGTTGGCCTGCCGCGGCGTCGAGCAGGTGCCGCAACCCTTCGACGTTGACCGTGCGATACTCTTCCACCGGCCCCCAGTCGCCGACTTTCGCGGCACAGTGCACGATAGCGTCGGCACCCACGACCGCCCGCTGCAGTGCGGCGGCATCGGTG
>JBGSSZ010000247.1:0-4879 GCA_041736785.1 Limnoglobus sp. | reverse complement strand
CGGTTGCGGCGGCGCTCCTTCTCGCAATTGGCATGAATCTCTCCGCACTGCGCCCCCAGACGCCGGTGGCCATTGTGTCCCCGACTCCCGTTCCGTCGCCCACGGGGATCGACGAGCCGCTCAAGGACGCCCGCGAAGCGCTTGTCTCCCTCACGACCACGGTGGCCAGCGATACCATCGCGCCGGCGAGGAGCCTGTATGCCGCGACGACGACGGTGAAGCCAAAGGTGGCAGTCGTTCAGCCCGATCCACTGGGGGATTTCCCCGATGCCGCCCGGGCCGGGATCGAGCCGCTGGTGAACACTCCGCGGCGGGCGTTGAATCTCTTCCTTCGCGACGTCGGTGGCTTTGCCGGCACCCGCAAAGACAAATCCTGAGATCGCCATGCATGCAGTGAAATTGTCAGCCGTCTTCGCATTCCTGCTCGGCGGCACCCTGACCGCCGCGGAGCCGACGCCGCGTGAACAGGTTTTGAAGCTGGTGCCCCCGCAGGCGAGCGTTTGCTTCGTCGTGCAGAATCTGCGCTCGCAGGCTCAGACCGTGGCTGGCTCCGAGTTCGCTCAATGGGCCGCGACCAAGCTCGGCAATAAACTCGATGACAATGACGACACCAAACGGCTCAAACAAATCGAAGCCTTCTTCCTGCCGCTGCTCGGCGTGAGCCTCACGGAACTCCGCGACGATATCTTTGGCGACTGCCTCGCTTTCGCCTACGAGCCCGGTCCGCCAGGGCAGCCCAACGCCGAACGCGGCGTCATGCTGCTCTATGCCCGCGACCCGGCCAAACTGCAGAAGCTGATCGCGAAGCTGAACGACTTTCAAAAAGCGTCCGACGAACTCAAAGAGCTCAAGCAGCATACCCACGCCGGCCGCACCTACATCGAGCGCGTCCGCGGCACTGGCACCAGCGAATACTACTGGGTCCACGAGCACATCTTCGCGTTTGCACTCCACAGTGAATCGATCACGGCAATCATCGACCGCCAGACCAAGCCGCCAGTGTCGACGGTGCTCAAGGATCTCGACGATCTGAAGCTGCAGAATGCCTTTTGGGCGTGCTGGCTGAACCCGCGGAAGCTGGATGCGGAGATGAAGGTCGGCGTGCCGAACACACCGGAAGCCGCAGGCCTGGCTCAGATGGCGAAGCTCTGGAGCGCCGTCGATCAGTGCGCGTTCTATCTCAGCGCGGGCGAGGATCTCGAGCTCGGGGTGTCGGTGACCTATCGCGTCGAGGCCTTGCCGAAGGAAGTACGAAGCCAGTTCGCGACGGCCCCGGTGGCGTCGCCGTTCTGGAATTCCATCCCGACCAATGCCATTTTGGCGATCGCCGGCGATGTGGAAGCGACGGCACTCCTCGATCTGATTGGCTCGTTTCTGCCTGCCGGCGAGCGCCCGAAGCTGCACAAACAAATTGAAAAGGAACTGGGTGCCGTCGTGGGCCGGGACAAAGTCCCGGCGATCCTGGCGGCACTCGGGCCGGACTTCGCGCTCTGGGCCATCAAGAGCGGTAGCGACGGCGGACCGCTGCCGGTCGTCACCGCGGCCATGCGGGTGAAAAATCAACCCGACGCCAGTGTCGCCGCTGCCGTACTGCAGACCATCGGCTTCTACGTGCAACTCTTCGCCTTCGACTACAACCGCAGTCACGCCGATCAGATGAGCATCGACACCGCCACGGTCGGCGGGCTCGATGTCAGGACCATCACCAATCCGAAGTTCTTTCCCCAAGGCGTGGCACCGGCGTTTGCCATGAAAGACGGCTTTGTGGTGTTTGGCAGCAACGTGGACGCACTGACGAAATTCCAGGCCCCGACGCTCGCCCCCAGCACGGGCGACGTGCCGCTGGTGCGGATCTCGGGGCAGTCGCTTCGCAATCACATCACCACCCATCGCGACGGACTCGCGAAGCTGATCGCCAGCATCAACGATCAGGATGAGAATGCGATTCGCAAGGACCTCGACACGCTGGGCATGATTCTGGAAGCCAGCGACCGTGCCGAGCTCCTGCTCCGCGGCGACGGCCGTAGCCGGACGCTGGCGGTGAAATTGAAGCTGATTAAACCGCTGAAGTGATTTTCACGCCGCTCGTTTGATCTCGCTATAGTCCATCGTTCGTGCATTCTGAATCGCCAGTGCCCGGACCAGTCGCGTCATCTTTTGCTGCGTCTGGCGCTCGCGGGCATAGAGCAGCACCCAGAGATAGCTGAGCGTGAAGAGGCTCAGGTACATGACGAGATCGACGCCACGCCCGACGCCGAGGGTGTGGGCCGCCCACGTGGCGGATTGTGGTGCGAGGATGCCCGCCGCCGCGAGCAGCGACAGACCCGTCGCCAGCAAGCGATCCGACACCCGCGACCGCAGCCGCACGAAATAGACCGCCACCCCACCTGCGAGAATCGCCAGCAGCAAATATTGGATCGGCCTCATTTCACGAGCCTCCCAGCGAGCAGGTCGAAAATGACATTGAACCCGTTCCAGAACGACTGCCCCTTGGCTCGGCTGTACTCTGTGTAGCGGATGCCGGTGGGATGCTCGACGTAGCGCAGTTTGAGTCGGCGGATCTGCGCGACGATCTCCGAGGCGTGGGCGAAGCCATCCTCTTCGAGTTGGATACGCTCCGCGGCCGTGCGACTGAGCGCGCGGAAGCCGTTGTGGGCATCGGAGAGTTTCACGCCCGTGAGCAACCAGTTCACATAGACCGCAGTACGCAGCACCCAGCGACGGCCGAACGGCACCGCGGCACTGTCGCCGCTGCGCAGAAAGCGCGAGCCGAGCACGACATCGCATTCGTCATGCTGCAGGTGCGCGACGAGGTCGGCGATCTCCGCGGGGTTGTGCTGACCGTCGGCGTCGAAGTGGACGATGTACTTCGCCCCGCGTGAGAGGGCGTAGGTCATGCCGGTCTGCAGGGCCGCACCCTGGCCGAGGTTAATCGGATGCCGCACGAGGTGGACGGGGAATTCACCCGCCACGGCCGCGGTGTCGTCTTTGGAGCCGTCGTCGATCACGACCACGGCGTAGCGGAATGGCAGCAGGCTTTCGAGCGTGCCGGCGAGGGCACGCCCTTCGTTGTAGGCCGGCATGATCACGAATGTGCCGGGGATCATGTCGGCTCCTTTCGCGCGGTCAGCCGCATGGCGTCGAACAGATTCGCCGGCACACCGATGCGGCTGAGCCACTGCGGCAAGGCCCACGGCAGACCCAGCCGCCGCGTCACCTGATACGCCATCAGCCCCAGCGGCACCCGCTTCCACGGCGCCCGCAGCGACACCGCTTTCAAGCCGTGATTGGCCAACAACTTTGTGAGCGTCGATCGCGAGTAGAAGTACAGATGCTGCGGCGGCGTCATCAGCCGCCAACGCGAGCCCGTCAGTGTGCTGAGTGCGGATGACCAGTTACCGGTGGTGATGGTCATCAGCCCGCCGGGCTTGAGCGATGCGCTGAGCATCGCGATGGTCGTCGCGGGGTCGGGCAGATGCTCGATGACGTCGAGCATGACGATCGCGTCGTACGGCCCGCGCTCGCGGAGAAACTCCGGCGTGACAATCCCAGCGTGAGCGTCGAGCCCGCGCTTGCGGCATTCACTGACGGCGTCCGTGCAGATTTCCACGCCGGTGGTCGTGAAGCCTGCATCAATAGCCGCTTCGAGGAAATAGCCATAAGCACTGCCGACTTCGAGGATCCTGTCCCCGGCACCGTGACGCTTGAGGTGGCTGGCGATGCCGGCGAACTCCGCCCGCAGCACAGCCTGACTGCCGACGTAGTCGCCGTAGCCGTCGCGGTGCTTGCCGGTGAAGTAGTCGGCGGTGTAGTAGGTGGCAGGATCGAAGCCGGCGGCGTCGGTGCTGCCGAGCCCGCAGCCGCTGCAGCGCAAAATCGGATAGCCCCACTTGCGCCAGACCGTGCGATGGCCGCGTTGCTCCTCGCAGACGGGGCACACCCTCATCTGTTGGGTTCGGCTTCGCAGTCTCGTCAGAGTCAGCACGGCTTGCTCACTTGGATTTCGCGGCGAACGCAGCAGTGGTGCGGTAGCGTTCAAGGTCGCACTTCCAGAAATCGCCCACGCGCTCGACGGGGCATTCAGCCCCAAGGATCGCAGACGGATCGACCGCGAGCGGCAAAAAGACGCCTTTCAACCCCGGCTCGCGGAAGAGATCCCACGGCTTCCGCAGATGACAGTGCAGCCGATAGCGGACACAGTGATCGCTCCTCGCTCCCAGCACAGCCCGGCTCACGAAGTACGATGCATGCTCGAGGTCCGGATCGTAGTAATAGTGCCCGATAAACTGCGCCCGCAGCGGCTTGAGTTTGCTCAGCACGACATTCGGATCGCGGTCGTGCGGGATCGCCTCACGACGGGCATCGGCGGCGAGGATCGTGTAAGTGCCCCAGCCAGCCGCGAGAATCGCCAGAATGGTAGCCGCAGGCTTTAGCCCGCGCTGCGGGAACGGGTCACGATTCCGCAGGCTGAAGCCTGCGGCTAGCAAAATTGAAATCAGCCCGGCGACCCAGAGCAGGCTCGCGAGGCCGAACGTGTAAAAAAGCATCTGGTTGTACGGGTAGCTGCCGATGGTGTGCGTCACGTTCTTGCCGTAGAGCATGTAGCCCTGAAGCACCGCGGCGGGGAGCAGACCGCAGAGGATTGCTGTGGTCAGCGTCAGGTCCAGATCGCGGAGCCAGACTTTGCGGAGGGCAATGCCGAGGCCGACGATCGCCGTGGGGATCCACATCGCGACCAGGTCCGCATGGCGGATCGGCAGCAGACAGTTGTCGTGCGAGAGCGAAGCCAGATAGCGCCATTCGTCGGTGAGGAACAACAGCAGCCCCGCGGTGACGCCGAGCCCGGCCAGTCCGGCGGCACCGAGGAGCCAGTCGCGGC
>JBGSSZ010000223.1:0-1774 GCA_041736785.1 Limnoglobus sp. | reverse complement strand
CTCCGCGTGGCACCGTATTCTGAGGCGAACGACCGCGAGGGGAGCGCGCAATGTCTCAGCCACCCGTGACGACCCGAACCCCGTTTCCCGGAATCAGTTCACGCGCATGGGAACACCCCGCGGATCGCACCGCCCTTTCGGCGCTACGCCGGCTCAAGGGCTTCGACCAGATCCTGAAGCTGCTGTCCGGCATGCTGCGTGAGCGCCAACACCGATTGCTCTACCTGGCTAGTGCTGCCCGCGTCGGGCCGCGACAGTTCAGCGACCTTGATGCGCTCCTCGACGCGTGCGCCGAGGTCTTGGACGCGCCCGAAAAACCCGAGTTCTTCGTCATGCAGTCAGCGGACGCGAATGCCTACACGATCGGGATGGACCAGCCGTTCATCGTGATCACCTCGGGGTTGTACGACTTGATGACACATGAAGAGATGCGATTTGTGGTGGGCCATGAACTCGGCCACGCGCTATCCGGCCACGCCGTGTACCGCACGATGATGATGCATCTGATGCGACTGGCGCGATCTTTCGGTTTCCTGCCGATCGGCGGCTGGGCGTTGCGCGCGATCGTCGCCGCTCTGATGGAATGGCAGCGCACATCGGAGCTGTCCGGCGACCGCGCCGGGCTGCTGTGCGCGCAGGATTTGGACACCGCAATTCGGGTGGAGATGAAGCTCGCCGGCGGAAGCCGGCTGGACAAGCTGGACTCGGAGGCCTTCTTGGCCCAGGCCCGGGAGTACGAAAAGTCCGGCGACATGCGTGACGGGGTGCTCAAGCTGCTCAATCTGGAGCTGCAGACGCATCCGTTCTCGGTGCTGCGGGCCGCCGCGTTGACTCAGTGGGTGGACACGGGCGGCTACGGCAAGGTGATGACCGGCGATTACCCGCGACGGGCCGACGACGAAAAGACCTCATTCGCAGATGACCTGGGCGATGCGGCCCGGCACTACCGGGACAACTTCGACCAGTCCGACGACCCGCTGATCAAAGGCATTCGCGATGGTCTCGGCGGCATCGTCGACGGCGTGGGTCGAGCGGCCACGAGCGCTGCCGATTCGGTGGGCCGCAAGATCAGCGAATGGCGGCAAAACCCGACGCGCTGACTACCAGACTCGTACCCAATCGACGAGCATCTGGGCGGGATAGCTTCCGGGTCCTGGATCGCCGCCACCGGAACCGGCGACCGCAAGATTCAAGATCGGGAACACCTGATAGCCGGGGTTGTTGAACGGCCAGTCCGCCAGCGAGTTCGCCGCAACGGTGAAGTAGGGCTGCGCGCCGTCGGTGTAGTCCTGCCAGAAGCGCATACCGGCCTCGTCCCACTGAACGCGCCAGGTATGCCAACCGCTGTCCAGCGCAAGGTTGTGGGTCTTCCACTCGGAGCCGTTCGCTTTCGCGTGCACCGTGGTCGCCGCAGGCCACTTGCCGTTGCCGTACCACTCGACGATGTCGACTTCGCCCTGAGCGTCGCTGGAAAGCCACCAGGCTGGCCAGCAACCGGCCGTCAGGCAGTCAAATTTGATCCGCGCTTCCCAGATGTGGCCGATGCCCCCTTGCCACGGGCTGAAAACCTTGCCGCCATAGTAGGTATTGCCGTCCTTGGCGGCGCGGATGACCAGGTTCGACTTGCCGTCGAGGAACACGTTTTGCCGGTCGTCGCGGTACTGCCCGACGTGCTCGGGTAATTCCCAGTAGGTCGGGTCCTTGATGGTTTCGCGGGCTTTCGACACCGTCCATTTCGACGGATCGGGAGCCGAACCGGCCGGGCCATCGAACT
>JBGSSZ010000207.1:0-2033 GCA_041736785.1 Limnoglobus sp. | reverse complement strand
CCCGCACCGACGGCTCCGGCCGTCACCCCGCCCACCGCAACCCCTGCCGCCATGCCCGAAGAACGGCCCACGGGCATCGCCTGCAAAGTCAATGGCCAGGACATTCCCGAAGTCGCCGTCTATCGGGCCTTGCGGCAGTTCCCGGCGTCCGAACGCGACGCCGCCCGCAAGGAAATCCTCAGCCACCTCGTCGAAAACGTGATCATCGATCAGTATCTCACCGCACTCAAGCTCACCGCGGAGCCGGCGGAGATCGACAAGCTCCTCGTCGAGCTCAAGGCCGAACTCAAGAAGACCAACAAAGACTACACCGCCGAACTGAGTGCGATGATGCTGACGGAAGCGGAGTTCCGCTCCGAAGTCGCCGCTCAGATGAAGTGGGACAAATTCGTCAAGCAGCAGGGAACCGACGAAGCCCTCAAGAAGCTTTTCGACGGCAGCCCGAATGTGTTTGACGGCTCGATGGTCCGTGCCCGGCACATTCTGATGACGCCCGGCACCGACGCGGTGAAGATCGAGGAAGCGAAGAAGACGCTGGCCGGGATCAAGGTCACGGTGACCACGGAGTCGGAGAAAGCCGCCGCCGCGGTCCAGGGTGTGGCCGAGAAAGATAAAGCCAAGAGTGAGAAGGCCGAGGAACTCTTTGGAGCCTACGCCAAACAGTACAGCACCTGTCCGTCGAAGGCATCGGGCGGCGATCTGAACTATTTCCCCCGCGTCGGTGCGATGGTCGAACCGTTCGCCGCAGCAGCGTTTACCCTGCAGCCGTTCCAGATGAGCGATGTGGTCCAGACCGAGTTTGGCTATCACCTGATCATGACGACCGCGAAGAAGCCCGGCTCGCCGAAGAAGTTTGAGGATGTCAAAGAGGACGTGCGGATTCTCTATGCGATCCGCCTGCGGGAAGCCGTGCTGGCGCAGATGAAGCCCAAAGCCCAGATCGTGCCAACGGCAAAGTAAAGTTTGTCGCGACGGACACACGAAACGCAGAAGCGATTCTCAGAATCGCTTCTGCGTTTCTGGCATTTCCATTCAACTGTGATTGACTCCCGTTGCGGATTCAGGTACTTGTCCCGCTATGAGGGGTCTCCTCGGCGCACTTCTGATTGCACTGACTGCCGGCTGCACGCACAGGCCGAGCTATTCGTCGGACAATATCGCCCGAGCCAAGCTGGCGGCTCAGAGTAGCTACATCGCGTCGCCCGCGGCAGACGCCTGCGAGGCGATTGCACCGATCTCACCACCGCGGAACGTACTCATCCTCTCCGGCGGCGGCATGTACGGAGCCTATACCTCCGGCGTGATGGCCGGCTGGAGTGAAACCGGAGCCCGCCCGGAGTTCGATGTCGTGACCGGCGTCAGCACCGGCTCCCTCGCCGGGCTTGCGGCGTTCCTCGGACCCAAATTCGACGGCATTGCACGCGAGTTCTACACCACCGTCAACGCTGCCGACATCTACACCTTCCGATCCTGGGCGCTCGTGCCCTGGGCCGATTCCATCGCATCCAGCAAGCCGCTCCGCAAGCTGATCAACACCGTCGTGGATGAAGAGTTACTGCTCATGGTGGCCCGGGAGCATCGCCGCGGTCGCCGGTTCTACGTCGGCACCACGCAACTGGAGACTCGTAAATTCGTGGTCTGGGACATGGGTGCTATCGCCAATAAGGGCGGCCCGGAAGCGGTGGAACGGTTCCGCAGCGTCATGCTGGCGTCGAGTTCGGTGCCGGGGATGATGTCACCAGTGCGAATCACCTACGACTACAACGGCCGGAAGGTGAGCGAACTGCACGTCGACGGTGGCACGACTTCGGCGCTCTTCGTGCCGCAGGGACTGCTCACGACCGCAGCAGATGGCGGCCCGTCGGGCACCGAGGTCTACATCATTGTGGCGGGCAAGCTCTACGCCGATCCGGGCCAGATCCGCAACCGCGTGCTGCCGGTCATGGCCACGAGTGCGAACAGCCTGATTTATGCTTCGACCCGAGCAGAGATTGCGACGATCCATGCCCTCTCCCGGCTTGCGGGTGCGAACT